>JAFZVO010000044.1 GCA_017617775.1 Bacilli bacterium
GCCTAACTGCGTCACTTCTCCATTCTCGAAATAAGTGAGAAGTTTGCTCGCATCAAATGTCTGGGTAGTCGCGAGTTGAGAGATGATGCAGTACACCATGATGAGGAATACTGGGATGAACATGTAGAATGCGGATAATATCGCCCTCTCCACGACGTTACGATAGAAGTTACCAGTCACCCTTGTTTTATCCGGTTCAAGAGAGATGAATAAAGAGGCGATGCCGGTGATGAAGACATTGACGATCGTCATCACTGTTGGTTGAATCATATGTGGTAAACCAAATAGGATTGGCATCACTGTAATGAAGAACCATAAGAAATCTTTCATCACAAATAAAGAGGAAGATCTTTGAATATTATTGACGACACGTCTTCCTTGGAAGACCGCTTCTTTCATATTTGCAAAATTAGAATCTAATAAAATGAGATTAGCGACGTTCTTTGTCGCTGCCGCGCCATTCGCTAATGCGATAGAGCAATCCGCTTGTTTAAAGGCTAATAAGTCATTAAGACCATCGCCAGTGACACCGGTGATACGGCCATTCTTTTTGAGAACCGCGATGATGTCAGCTTTTTGATCTGGTGAGACACGCGCGAAAATCCAGTGGTTCAAGACGATCTCTTCTAAATCATCTTCAGGGGTGAGTTTTGACATATCAAAACCTTTGTCCCAGTTTTTAATGCCAGATTCTTTGGCGATATAGGAGACAGTCCCTAAATTATCACCAGAGATGACTTTGATATCGACATCATTCTCTGCAAACCAAAGCAGTGTATCTTTGACTTCTGGACGAATCGTATCTCTAATCACGAACATCGCGACATTATGTTTCTTCTCCGGAATCTTCTCTTTATTAGTGACCAACCCATCAACCTTACAAAGTAAAACGACACGTAATCCTGATTTTGCATATTCATCCACTTGCGCGAGTATCTCTTTATCCGTAGTCAAATAATCAGGCGCGCCTAAAAGATACCAGCCATCTTTGAAGAATTCGACGCCGGAATATTTTCTCGCAGAGGAGAATTGAATGGTATCTGCGACCTTGAGTTCACTCTTCGCATTGAACGCGCCAGTCAAGGCGTTAGAAGTCATGTTTTGGCCAGGGGCTTCTTTCGCTCTTAAAGTGCCAAATCTATTGATTAAAGCGGTTGATGTTTGGTTCGTGCTCTTGAAGGCGGAGAGATAGCTCGCCATCAGAGTCTGTAATTGTTCATCGTTAAATTTCTTATCTAAGATAATATATTTATCTAAAGACATCGTTCCATCAGTTAAAGTACCGGTCTTATCTAAACACAAAGTGTTAACTCTAGATAATGATTCAACGGAATATAAGTTCTGGGCTAATGTTTTGGACTGTCCTAATTTGACAACACCCGTGGCCATCGCAATGGAGGCTAATAAAGCCATACCGCATGGAATCATGTAGGCAATGGTCGTGCCTGAATAGAACACCGCATCAGAGATGACGTTTTCTTCACCCCAATAAGATGGGAATAAAGGTAAACCTTTACCGTTATTGATCACCCCGTGGATATATTCGTTGACGAAGACGACAACGGCTAGAGGAATCGCGATGAAGGTCATCACATGAATAACTTTATAAATCGCGAGCATTAAATGGGATTTAGGTTGCTTCGCTAATTTGGCTTTATTTTCAATAGATGAAATATAGGTATCATCCGCAATCTTATCCGCGCGACAAACGGCCACTCCGGAGACGATGAATGAACCCGCGAATAATTGATCGCCTTTATTTTTCTTCACTGGAACAGATTCACCAGTCAATAATGATTCGTTGACCTCCACGACTCCTTCTTCAAGGATGATACAGTCCGCAGGAATTTGATCACCTGGGGAGAGAATCAAAACATCATCTAAGACGATCTCAGTGGAGGAGATACCGATATCTTGTCCACCTCTTCTCACCTTGATCTTGTTATCAGATAATAATTTGAGTTTCTCAATCGTATGTTTACTCTTACATTCTTGAATTGTGCCAATCAAGATGTTGAACAAGATGATGAGAAGGAACATCAAGTTGGTGATGACCTTTGGTCCGACGATTAATACGAGGATAACGGCCACTGCGAACATCAAGATGTTAAAGCCAGTAAAGATATTACCTAAAATAATCCTCGTATAGGATTTGTTCGTCGGGTTGCTATTGATATTTAATAATCCTTCCTCAGTACGGGAAGCGACTTCTTGAATCGATAAACCAGTCTCTGGAGATGGGTCAAATCTTGTGATGTTTTTGTTAATAATTTTCTTTTTCATATCCAATTATCAAAATTATAGCACAATCAGATTATACATATCTGATTATTTAACAATATCTTTGATTTCGTTAATTATTGACTGAGCGATCGTCACATCTATTTTGTTATTAAGAGCAACTTTGATCATGTCTTCATCGGTAATGTTTTTGCCTTTTCCATTGACTGATGTTGTATGCTCTCCATAATATGTTCTCCCAGGAGTGATATCATATGCTGGCGAAAGACGATAAGTTCCATTAACATCATCATAGATGAATGAAAAGTTTTTTGTGTGATCGTCTTGATTATCAATTAAGACATTGAAAACCATTCTTCTATACATCTCGACGACATCATCATCGTTTTTGGTTAACACTCTAGTAAGTTTAATTAATTCATTATAATCAAGAGATGGCGCTCTGAAATCAACTTCTAGTAGTGCTGCCGCGCTAATCATATGAACCTTCTTATGACCGACTCTATCAAATCTTTTGATGAGGAAATATTTATTGCCTTTTTTTGTTGTAATGAGTTTTATTTTTGGAACATTGATCCCTGATTCACGCGCCAGAGACATATATTTGTATTCAAGTTCAGCTATGTTTTTTGGATCGAATCGAGAAGAGAATTTCACAATATAATCTTCTCCTTCATATTCGATTAATGATTTAGGTCTAGCGCCACCGCTTGAACCACCTAAAGAATACAATTCATTAATATTATCAACTTCTTTTGAATCTAATAAGTCATTGCATTCTTTTTGAATCAAATCGAAATCAATGTTACTTCTATCAGTTTCAACGCTTAAATCTGGAACATATTCCAATAGACCCATTCCAGATGACCCAACATATGCAAGCCTGTCTAAACAAGTCAGTTCATTCGCATTCATGTTTTTGCTTCTTAAAAATCGGTCTAAAAGTAATTCACCATAACTATCTGGAAGTGAATCCGCAAAAACACCAAACAAGCCATTGAAATGAGGTGACGTTGCATAAAACAATTGTTTAGACAAAGGCAATTTAAACGGATTGATAGAAAAACCGTTTTCTACCCATTCATCAGTATATTGAAAAGCCACCCTATTGTCATTGGTTAGAGCAAGCGTGCCAACTTTATTACCACTAGCAAAAACATCAATCTTTCTGATCATTGATTATTTCCTCAATTGATTTGTAATCTTGATGGGCTTTAAACAAATTATCCAAATCATCATATAGATTCAGCGCTAATGCAAGTTTTACTAGAGACGCTAAAGAGATATCGCCCGTTTTCTCAAATCTCCTAATCGATGCATAGGAAACTCCAGAGAGAACTGACAGCCTTTGTTGAGAGACTTTTTTGTTCTTTCTAATCACGATAAAACGTTTAGCTATTTCTAGCTGTTTCTCATAATAAGTAACGAATTGTAATGCTTGTTCTTCCATACGCTAATATTTTAGCATATTTACCTATAAAATCAACGTTTATTGATAATATATTAGCAATTATTTAAAAACAATTTCTCACTTAAAGGAGTCATTGATTATTTTACATAAAACTTTACTTTGAATATATGAAAGTATAGTTTTGGCTTGTTTTTCTCGAATACGTATATATGTGTTGGGTATTCTATTTTTATTGGACATTGTTATCAAATAAAATACTTATTCGAATATAAACAATTAAGGAGGTTTTGTTTATGAGAAATAATGAAGATACAAAGAAGGAGAGAGCAAAAGTTGGGCTTTTTGACTATTTGTTCTTATTAGTCATTTTATTAGCGACAATCTCCATTGGTCTCACAGTCTTCTACACCAGCGGAAACGCTAAACCAGATTCTTCTACAAACACAGAATCTTATACTGTCGCGTTCAGCGTGAATATCGAAGGTGAGACAATGGAATCATTATCTATTAAGGACGGCGAACTTATCACTGAGCCAACCGCTCCAACTAAAGAAGGATATACTTTTGGGGGTTGGTATAGAGATGAAGCTTGCCTATACAGATGGGATTTCGCGCATGATAAAGTGACTGCAAATACTACTTTATATCCAAAATGGACTCCTATCGCTGTTCCTGCTAACTACACAGTGACATTTAATAAGAATGGTCATGGTGCTGATACGGCTTCTCAAACAATCGTAGATGGTAGCTTAGTCACTAAACCAACTGACCCAACTGAAACAGGATATACATTTGGGGGTTGGTTCAAAGATAAAGATTGTGAATATAAGTGGGATTTTGCTAAAGATAAGGTAACTACAGACACAACCCTTTATGCTAAATGGACTGCTGATGCAGTCGCAGCCAATTATGCTGTTTCATTTGATATGAAAGGGCACGGCGACCAAATTGATTCTCGCGTTGTCACAGAGGGAAGTTTACTCACTGCTCCAACTGCACCAACTGAAACAAACTACACATTCGGTGGATGGTACAAGGATAATAGCTGTGAATATAAGTGGGATTTTGCAGCAGAGAAAGTCACTGCTAATACTACTCTTTATGCTAAATGGACTGCTAACCCTGTTATTACTAATTACACTGTGACTTTTAATATGAAAGGGCATGGTGATCAAATCGATTCTCAAGTTGTTGCAAAAGGCGACTTAATGGATGAACCAACCGCACCAGTCGTAAATGGTTATTCATTTGATGGGTGGTACAAAGATGAAGGATTTGATTATAAATGGGATTTTTCCGTTTATCCTGTTACAAGTAACATGACTTTATACGCAAAATGGAGTTTAATTAACTACACCATCACATATGAATCAAGTGATCCTTATTGGGTTAACGATCCAGCCAACCCAACTACTTACAATATTGAATCGCCTACCATTATCTTGGCAGATCCTTATACAATAGCTTGGCCATTTGATGGATGGACTACTGAAACAGTGACTACTCCTACTAAAGGCTTAGAGATTGCAAGTGGGTCATACGGAAATATAACGATCACTGCTAATTGGATTGAAGTCTATACCGTATACACTGTTACATTTAATATGAATGGCCATGACACTGAACACTGCCCAGCACCTATAACTGATGCTGTCAACGCTGATACAATTTCCGCTCCTTCTTACACACCACCAGAACCAACTGGTCCTTCAGGTGCGTTCCCATACAGTTTCAGGGGATGGTTTAAAGATGAGGGATGTACACAAGAGTGGGATTTCGCAAATGATATCGTGCTTGGCAATATCACCTTGTATGCTGGTTGGATAGGAATAAAATAACACGCCTCATAGAGACGCAGTAATTAAGGAGTGGCACCCCACTCCTTTTTTGGTAAAAAGTATTGCTGATTTTTTACTGACATTTTTGTCACTGACATTTTTGTCAGTAAGCTTTTTCTATGATTTTTTATTTGTAATAAAAACTCCAGCTCGTGAGAACTGGAGTTAATCGTTTTGATATTGATATTAGAAGAATCTACCGACGATATCTTTAGATGCCGCGCATGTATCTTCCATATCACCGAAGGAGATGATCTCACCAGCATAGAAGGTATTTCTTGTACCTTGTAACGCTTCGAGTCTATCATACCAACCTTCTTGGAAGTCCTTGGAGGAGACATGTGGACAATAGTAGACTTCTTGAGCGAAGTTCTTCTTCTTCACTGGGAAGCCGACTTTCGCCATATCTTCATCCATCATCTTCATCACATCTTCATATGGGACATCTGGATCACCAGTATGATTTCTTAAAGCATAGACAGTCGCTGGGCAATCCGCTTCTAAATATTGCCATCTGTTATAGTAGACCATCGCGTGACCGAGTCTATCAGTAGTCATATTATCTAGCATATAGCCAGAGATAACTGGTGATTTGCCTTCTTCAAATTCGGCGACATAGTCACAGTATTTCTCGTGGACGATGCGGGAGAATAAGTCTTTCTCTTCTTCAGAAGCATCCGCGAAGTCTTTGAATAAGTCTAATGGTGTGGTGACTAATAA
>JAFZVO010000045.1 GCA_017617775.1 Bacilli bacterium
CACCACTTATCTCAAGACATATGGAACATATCCATTTGGTAATTCAATAGAAGGATATAAAGTGACGGGTGAAGCAATCACCAGTGTCACTAAAACAAGTAGTGATAACGACACATATACATTCACTCTTGTGTTTGATGTGAATAAAGCAACAAATAATGTGAAGATTCAAATGAAGAAATTCGGTGGACTCGATAACTATCCTTCATTTAAAAGCATCTCTATTTCTATAACTGTGAAAGATGACTATACACCAGTGAAATTAGAATTAGCGTCTAGTTATTCTGTAAAGAAGATAATACCCGTGAACTGTGATCAAAAACACACGGTGACATATTCTAACTTCAATGAAGAGATAGAGATTCCAAATCTCGATAGCGTTAAGCCGTTGTTTGAATAAATGAAAAGGGGATTAAATCCCCTTTCGTTTTTTGTTATTTCGCTATGATATTGGTTAGTTTTCCTAACGCTTCAGGAGCGTTTTGAATAAACCCTAATCTCACCTTGCGTTTACCGCCAGAAATGTTTTTAAGATAGATGACAAGCATATAATCTGTAGACATTCCACATTTGAAAGTTTGAACTGCGTTAGGTGGTAAGGAGAACGAGCCTTTTGCTAATGGATAGAATGTCATGAGGTTGGTTTCTGTATTATATGTTACACATGGGTTTGTGTTATTCGCGTTTTGACCAATTCTCATGAAGCCAATAACGCCGGCAATAACACCGTATAGTCCCACTCCGATAAAAACAACTCCAAACATTATCCATAGGAATTTGAAAACAGCATCAGATAGACCTAGGGCTAATAATAGCCACATCCCTAGAATGTATAAAACCAATCCTAAAGCAATATCAAGGATCGCTACAGCAATCATCCCACCCGCAGATCCGCGATTAATCACAATCTCTTTGGGTGGTTCTTGTTCAATTATCGTTGAAACTTTCTTAATGCCTCTTAATTTATATCCACAGTGAATACAAGCATCACATGTATCGGATACTTTACCACCACATTCTGGACAGGTAATTAAAGCCATATTATCTTATCTTCTTTATTTCTTTATCGTATTGTTCTTGAGAAATTAAACCCGCTTCTAATTTGACATCTAGATTGGATTTAATAGAGGCTTTTTGTTCAGCAGAAAGAGAAGAATAATCTACTTCAGTATTTGGTTTAGCTAACTCTTGATTATACTCTTCTTGAGTGATAAGTCCGTACTTGAGTTTGAAATCGAGATCTTTTTGTCTTTTATCATTAGTGATAGCAACTGGTTTGGCGGCAGGATTTGCATTTTCTCTTTTTGGTCGTCTTAACACGACGTCATAGACGCTTCTCGCTACACCTTTTTTCCATTTGTTTTCTTTCATGGTGACAACTTCCCATCCCTCTTTGAGGTATGGAGAAATCTTTTTGTCTAAGCCATCTTTTGTCCAATAACCAATAGTAACTGTTTTTGTTTCGTATTCTATTTCGGTATTTTGGTTTGCGATCTGAAAACCACAATGAGGACATGCGCTCGCTGTGCTGCTAATCTCTTTCCCGCATTCTGGACAGGTAATTAAAGCCATATATTATTAGATAAGTTTATTTTCTTGAATAACTTTATCTTTGAGATAATCTGGTAATTCTTCATAACCATTGAATTCTCTGTTGAAGAATCCGCTAGCCTGAGTCAAAGATTTAAGTTGAGTCGCGTAGTCGATAATCTCGGCTTCTGGAATGAGAGCTTCAATCTCTTGAGAGCCATGCTCTTTCTCTTCAATGTTTTGAATTCTCGCTCTACGAGAGCTTAAATCTGATAAGACATTACCAGTATATTTAGAATCAACATTGACAAAGATCTTGATGATTGGTTCTAAGATGATTGGACGACATTTCATATAGGCGTCTTTAAAGGCGAGGACGCCCGCCATCTTAAAGGCTTGTTCATTGGAATCAACTGGGTGATATTTACCGTCGACAAGAACACCTTTCACACCGATCACTGGGAATCCTGCTAATAAGCCGGAATTAAGAGCTTCAAAGAAACCTTTCTCAACTGCTGGGAAGTAGTTCTTTGGAACCGCACCACCGAAGATCTCTTCAGCGAAGACATTCTCTTCAGATGGTTCAAATCTCATCTTGACGACACCATAGAATCCACTACCACCGGATTGTTTGACGTATCGACCATCACCTTCGGCTGTACCTTTAATCGATTCACGATAGACAACCTTAGGTTGTTCGACTGTTAAGTCGACTTTATATGTGTTCTTCAGTTTCTCCACGACATAGGCGAGATAGGAATCGGAGACACCACCGATGAGAAGTTGTTTCGTTTCATTATTACGTTTCACTTCGAAATCTGGGTTCTCTAATTGAATCTTCGCTAAAGCGGGTCCTAATTTGCTCTCATCATTCTTATTGTTTAAGACGATGGATTTGAAGATGACCGCAGTTGGATATTTGACGCGTTTATAGATGGTGATGCTCTTTGGAGAAGATAATGTATCACCAGTGGAGACTTTATCTAATTTGGTGATACCACCGATATCACCAGCGGTGATCTCATCAACCGCTTTCATATTCTTGCCAGAGACGGAGAATAAGGAACTCACTCTCTGGTTACCACCATTGACATAGACATCTTCACCGACTCTTAGTACGCCAGAGCAGACTTTGATATAGTTGATGATACCGACCTATGGGTCCACCACTGTCTTGAAGACATAGGCGGATACTGGTTCATTATTATCAGTTGGAACGATTTTCTCATTACCATTCTCATCAGTGGCCGCTAATGGCTTTAAATCAGCAGGTGATGGGAGATAAGAGATGAACATATTGAGA
>JAFZVO010000046.1 GCA_017617775.1 Bacilli bacterium
AGGTTGTCAAAGAATCCTTAGAAGCCACTGCGAACAGAGTCGGTTGGGTCGAATATGATGCCAACAAATTCGTTGGTAAACTCACTAGAGAGCCAGAGAGAAACGAACTCAATCAAAACATCTCTGAAGCGCAAATCGTTGAATACTACAACCGTAAGCTCTAATCAGAACACAACAAATCAAGCACACATATGTGTGCTTTTTTTGTGCTTTTTTATTTCCTATTTCTAATAAATGTGATTAAGAAGATGATGATCGCTCCTAAGGCATAACCCGAGAAATTGATCAGCATATCGGTGACAGCAAAGCCACGATTCAAGGCGAGGAGTTGAACGAATTCACTGAAACTCGCAAGGATGATGCCAGAAATCGCAAACACCACTATCAACAAATTATATTTATAAGAGTTTCGATACTTAATGACATAGTATTCCGCTAATGATGTAATCACGCCATCCACCACATATAAAGAGAAATGACCGATCAGTTTTCTCACCAAATGATGGAAGTTCTCATCAGGGGTGATGTTGAAGATCTTCGCGATGATGTTGGTGAGCCAACCACTTTGATTACCGCTATCTTCACCTGACATCGCCGCTTCGACAATGATAAAAGCATTGATCGCAATCGCTAAGACGAGGAAGATAATCATCGGTATCTTATTCTTCTTTTCCATATCTATATTATAGAAACAAAGAAAAAACCTCTTCAACTGGGAAGAGGTCTTGATTTACACATTTCTGTGCTAGCTATGCTAGTTAGGCTAATCTAGTGATATAGAATGTCGCCCCATTATCGCACACGTAAGTTCGATCATGGTTGTCTTCGTACACCTCGATAGCTTTCGTTGAGTATTTATTCATCAAACGGTACATCTCTTTTTCAGCATTGTCACGGTTGAAGTAATACTTCTTGAAACACTTCTCAGGTTGCACGCCAACTCCTTCTAGAACATAGGCATGTTTGGCATAGACTAAGTTGATGTCTTCTGATAATACCATCTTTATTTCCTCCTTGTTAGTTTAACGTCGTCCCGGACGAAGAGGACAGGTATTTCAGATGTTGCCAACATTATATGCCTGTTTGACGGGTTGACAAGAGGGAAAAACACAAAAAACTATACAGTGTCTAAATTTTTAAAAGTAAGCTATGCTTAAATATATAAAAATGACTATTTTTAATAATATGATATAATGTGTTTATGAAATATTCTTTCTATACTAGAAAAAATCGTGATGACGCGGATCGCCTCAAAGAGAGGATCAAAGGATGTTTAGATTCTTCTTTTAAGGAAGATGATAAGAATCCTGACATCGTCATCTGTGTCGGCGGAGATGGCACATTCTTAGAAGCTGTCCATAAATATATCAATATTATTGATAAGGTCACTTTTCTTCCGTTTATGACGGGGCATGTCGGTTTCTATATCGATTTCATGCCGGAAGACGCGCCTCTGGTGAACGAAATCATCAAAGATGAAAAACAGATTCAACAAATTCCGTTGATTGAAGCTAGTATCGATGGAGAAACATATTATGCGGTCAACGAATTCTCTTTAGGCCAATTCGCCCATGCCTCTGCATATGACATATCTGTTAATGGAGAATTATTAGAATCATATTATGGAAGTGGTATCTTGTTATCCACTACGTTTGGTTCATCCGCTTATAATCGTTCTGTCGGCGGTCCAATCGTCGATGGTAAGCTCAACGCGATCATCATAAGCAAGATCGCCCCAATCACCTCAAGGCAATATACTTCCATCGCTTCTCCTCTCGTCTTAAGCGATGACAAAGTCATCACTCTTGAATATAAGAGCAGACATCAACAGACATTAACCGCGGATAACCGCGTCTATCAATTCGATAACGGTTTACCATTAATGAATGTAAAAAAATCACAGAAGACTGTGAGATTATATACGAAAGCACAATTTGATTATCTAAAAAGAATCAGGAAGGCTTGTTAATCAGCCTTCTTTTTTTCGTAATGATAATATTCGTAAGTCGAATATTTTTGAGTCGCGTAGACTAAAGAATCATAGACTTGATCTCTTAGCTTCTCTAACCCTTCCGCGCGGTCTAAAGTCTTATCGGCATAGAATGGACCGTTGAGAACGAAGATGATACGCGGTCTTAAGGCATGTTTACGTTTTTGATAACAGGTCGCAAGAGAATAAACCGGATATTCTAAATCATATGGATATTTGAAACTGGCTTTGATGAATGGTCTTACCCCGTTGTAATACGGCCAGATATGTGCTTCTGGATAGATGGTAATTGAAGCGTTTCTTTGAAGTTTTTGATGGAGGCAGTCTAAGAAGTTCTTCTTCGCTTGCACTGTGCTTCCTAAAGGAAGAGCGCCTAAATCTTGAACGAGTTTGCCAATCCCCCTGATGTTGACAGTCTGGGAACCGACAACGACGAAATTACGACGTCGATGGAGCAAAGAATTAAAAGCCGCATCTGGAAGATAGTTGGTGTGGTTACCGTAGATAAAGCATCCTCTTTTACCGCGTCTTTTGATCAGTTTACGATTCACCACTTTATAACGGAAATAGATTTTTAAGACAAGCCACACTAATGGTTTTGCGATGATGTAATAAAGGAAGTTAGCCCATAAGTGAATAAAAGGATTATTCAAACGGAAATAATTGTATCTTTCATCAATCTCTTTCTCGTTTAAATCTTTCGTCTTCGCGAAATCATCATTCAGCTCATCGCTGTAATAGATGGTTTTAATAGGTGCGACTTTCTTTTTCTTAGCCATTAAATCTTCCCGTGATAATAATCTTCGAATAATTGGATGAGCTTATGATTGCACTTCTCTAAATCATAATCCCCAGCAGATTCCGCATATTTTCTCGCAAATTTCTTGTTTTCTTCTGGATGTTCAAACCAGTAATCAATCTTCTTCGCGAGGTCTTTATAGTTGCCGGCTTTAAAAACGCTTTCAGGAGTTAAAGCGAACTGAGAGGTCGCGCTATAACGAGAATCGGAGATCACTGGGACAATACCACAGGCAAAAGCTTCCATACAGGAAATCGCTTCAATTTCAATATCAGATGCCTGGATATATAGGTCACTATAATTAAGAATCTTAATTAATTCATCGTGAGTGACGAAACCGATGAAGGCTTCATTCTTCAGCTTCTTCTTCGCCATCTTGGTGATCTTCTTAGTCCATGTGCCACGACCGAAGAGATAGAGTTTGATCTTGTCTGCGTATTTCGAATATGCACAGGCTTTAACCACTAAGTCCTG
>JAFZVO010000047.1 GCA_017617775.1 Bacilli bacterium
GCCGATGTTAACTATAAAGTTGTCAAAGAATTCACTAACAATGTGAAGGAACAAGCCATCGGTCAAAATGTTTTAGGTAAACTCAATCCTTCCCAAACTCTTGTCGGTATCGTTCATGACGAAATCGAAGATCTTTTAGGCAAGGATTCAACAGAAATTGCCCTCCAGAAGAACAGACCGACAATCATCATGGTTGTAGGTTTACAAGGTAGTGGTAAAACAACGACGATTGGTAAGCTTGCTTACATGTTCAAAAACAAACAGAACAAGAAGGTTTTATTAGCAGCTGGTGACGTCTATCGTCCTGCCGCCATTGACCAATTAGAGACGATTGCCAAACAAGTTGGTGTCCCAGTGGTTAATCTCGGTAGCAAAGTATCTCCAGTAGAAATTGCCAAGACTGCAAAGAAACAAGCCTTTGATGATCATTACGATATCCTCTTAATCGATACAGCTGGTCGATTACAAATCGATGAACCTTTGATGAAGGAACTAAACGATATTAAAGATGAAGTTAAACCAGACGAAATCCTCTTATTAGTGGATGCCATGGCTGGTCAAGACGCAGTCAATGTTGCCAATACATTCAACCAACAATTAGCCCTCACCGGTATTGTGATGTCGAAGTTAGATGGTGACGCCCGTGGTGGTGCCGCTTTATCAATTAAACACATGACTGGTGTCCCAATTAAATACGCTGGTGTTGGTGAAAAGATCACCGATATCGATGTCTTCCATCCAGATCGTATGGCGGACCGTATCCTCGGTATGGGCGATATCATGTCCTTAGTGGAGAAAGCCCAAGAAGAATTAGATGAGAAAGAAGCTCGTAAATCCGTCAACAAGATGATGAGCGGTAAGTTCGATCTCAACGATATGCTCGCGCAGATGAAGCAAGTGCAGAGACTCGGTTCCTTAAGAGGTATCATGAAAATGATTCCCGGCATGCCAAAGATCAGCAATGAGCAGATGTCCACTGCGGAAAAAGAGATGCGTAACTTTGAAATCATCATCAACTCAATGACTCCAGAAGAAAGAGCTAATCCAGATATCTTTAAATATTCCCGTAAGATGAGAGTAGCGGCGGGATGTGGCAAAACTGTCGCCGACGTCAATCGCGTCTTAAAGAAATATGATCAGACTAAAGAGATGATGAAACAGATGGAACAATATCGAAAAACCGGAAGAATGCCTCCCGGTGGTTTAGGTGGTCTTGGGGGAATGGGTGGATTCCCTGGAATGTAAGTTTATTTAATAAACTTTTTACCTTTATTAATCGCGGTAGTTTCCCATTTTGGTTGACTATCGCTTTTTGTTTCTTCTAATAGTTTTTTATCTTGCTTAGTGAGTTCGTATTTATCGAATAGATCAGGACGATATTTTTGGGTTAATAAGAGAGACTGTTTCTTTCTCCATTTGTTGATCGCTTCATGGTTGCCGGAATAGAGGATATCAGGAACTTTATCGCCTTCATATTCAGTAGGCTCTGTATACTGTGGATATTCTAATAAACCGTTTTCAAAACTCTCTTCAACGATGCTTTCCGAAGCAATTGAACCATCGATGAGACGGATGATGGAATCAGAGATCGCCATCGCGCCGATCTCGCCACCAGTGAGAATATAGTCTCCAATAGAGACTAACTCATCGACATATTTATTCACTCGTTCATCAATCCCTTCATAATGACCGCAGATGATGACAAGATCTTCTTCCTTTTGATATTCATGAGCTTTTTGCTGGTTATATTGTTTGCCTCTAGGAGAGAGGAGGATGACTTTGCTCTTAGCAGATTTCACATCGTTTAAGCAGTCGATGATGGGCTGACACTTCATGATTAAACCCGCGCCTCCACCGATTGGGGCGGAGTCGACACGGTGATGTTTATCTAAAGTGTAATCGCGGATATTGATGATATTGATAGTCACTAAATCTTTCGCGATTGCTCTTTTGATGATGGAATTGGTTAAGAAACCATCAAACATCTCGGGGAATAAGGTTAATATCGTAATCTTCATAACATACCCTCGATGAGATTGATGACAATCTTATGGTTTTTGATATCAACATTCTTGATGAAAGCTTCGACAAAAGGCACTTGGAACTGTTTTCCCTCTTTAGTACTCACGCGTAATGTGATTTGCGCGGGATATTCTTCAACCTTTTTCACTTTGCCGAGATAGTGGTCTTCGTTATCAAAAACTTCACAGGCTTCTAATTCATAGAAGTGATAATAATTCTTTGGTAGAAGCGCGTCGTTTTTATCAATGAGCACTTCATACCCCTTCTTTGCTAAAGCTTCTTCAACAGTATTGATCTCGTTAAATGTGACAATATCATTACCTCCGGAATAACGATAATCTTTAACCGTTACTTCGACGATATCATCTTCTTTTCTTAAATAGAGTTTATGACCTTCTTGATATCTATCTCTTGCAAAATCGGTAGAAGAAAGGATCTTGACTGATCCGTCAAGAGCGAAACTTCCAATGATGATTCCTAGAGATAGATACTCCATAAAAGCTTTAGCAAAAAAGAGGATTAACCCTCTTTTTCTTCTTCGTCAAAAGATTCAAATTTGAGATGGATTCTTTTGTTGTCGTTCTTTCCAGCGACAGAGATGACTTCTCTTAACGCATTGGCGACTGTTCCCTTACGACCGATTAATCGAGATGCATCTTCTTGTTCGGCGACGATTAAGATTAAGACATCCTTAGGATTAGTGCCTTCAGAAATACGAATTAAAATAGATTCAGGATTATTAAC
>JAFZVO010000048.1 GCA_017617775.1 Bacilli bacterium
GGCAGTGCCTCTAACGATGGAGGAGTGGGTTTAGCCTCTGCCCTCGGAGTGAAATTCTATGATGAGAACGATAAGCCGTTTACACCAACTGGATTGACATTAAAGAAGATTAATAGAATTGATAATAGAGATGCCTTAAAAATATTAGAAGGTATTAACCTTGTCGCTTTAAGCGATGTCGCTTCTCCTTTCTACGGCATAGAAGGAGCAGCTTATAAATTCGGCCCTCAGAAAGGCGCGACCCCCGAGCAAGTTAAAGAACTAGATGATAATTTAAGATATCTCTCTGACCTCATCAAAAGGGATTTAAATATAGATATCTCTTCTACCCCAGGTGCCGGCGCGGCAGGAGGTCTAGGAGGAGGACTAGTGGGATTATTAAATGCCTCGATTAAATCCGGCATCAACACCTTATTAGACCTCATCCATTTCGATGAATATATCGCTGATGCGGATTATGTGATATCGGGAGAAGGTAAACTCGATAAACAAACATTAGACGGGAAAGTGATAGATGGAGTGGCGAAGCGTTGTTTAAAGGTGAATAAGCCATTGATCATCGTCGTCGGTATCTCGGAATTATCATTAGAAGAAATCAAAAAGATATATCCATGCGTGACCGCTCTATATGAAACTAATAAAGAGCATCTCCCCTACGAAAAAATAAAAGGTAATGCGAAGAACGATTACCTAAAAATTGTTGATGAAGTGATACAAAACCTTAACTAGGATGATAGAGAGATTTTAAATATTCTTTACGTTTATACATCGTCTTGTCCGCGCGATAGAAAACGTGGACTAAATAAACGTCTTTACCAGGAATATATGAGGAGAGGCCACAGGAAATAATCGGGCCTCCTTTTTTCACATTTGTATCAATGATATCGTTGAACTTTTTCACAAGTTCTTCACGATTGTCGTAATTATCATCGGTAAGCACGGTCACAAACTCATCGCCACCCACACGATAAACAGGGCAACCTTTAAATGATTTAGAGATGAGCTTTGCACTTTCAATGAGGTATTTATCACCGGCGTCATGCCCTTTTGTATCATTGATTCGTTTGAGACCATTAACATCAAACATCACCACAGAGAATTGGTCCACACTCTCTTTCTCAATGAGTTGATTGATGCGTTCTTCTTCATCGACATAGGCGTGCTTAGAAAGCACTCCTGTTAAAGCATCATGTGCGACCTGTGTCTGCGCGGTAAATAACTCCGCTTGCTTCACTGATTTCTGCTCTTCAACGACGAATGTGTGAAGCGTGCAGATACCGATGAGATAACCTAAGGAATATAGAGGTAATAAAGTGAATATCAACTGCAAGATGAGGAAGATGCCCATCGCGATGCCGAAAGCGAAGATGGAGACATATCGTTTATCGAGATGTTTTCTCTCTTTGATGATGTGATATAAGGTGTAGACAGAGGTCATCATCAACGAGAATAACTGGAGACCGTACGCCATATAACGGAATGGTAAAACATTATATTCTCCTTCGGCAGTCAAATCGAACAATAATGGAACGAAGAAGTTGATGAAGACGACGATCATCTGGAAGATGAAACAGACGAGACAGAAATAGAAGATGATTTTTAAGAATGGCTCATTTTCTCTTTTCAAATACTCGGAGACGAACAAACCCCAAGTGAAAATCGATAACCCCATCATCACATAATAGGCAGAGGTATCTAGTATGATTAATGCTTCATTATGCAACTCATAGAAGACCCACCATAGACCATCCGTGACGTGGAAAATCATCACCGAAACGAGGAAGAAAAGATACATCTTTCCGCCTGGAAAAGAACGTCCCTCTTTGGAGAAAAATACGTCGATATTAACGATTAAATGAATCACTAAAGCGACTAAGCTAACAAATGAATAAAGCATAATAGGCTATTAATTATTATACTACAATAGTTAACAATAGATAACTTAGAATTTATAAATGTCCTGATATTTGTTGTTTAAATATTCTAAAAATGGTTTTGGTGATAAGGCTTCGCCAGTAATTTCTTTAACCCATTCTTTTGGAGTTAAGACATTCGCATGCGCGAAGATATTATCTTTCATCCATTGATTAATGGTTTTAAAATCACCTTTTAAGACGAGTTCTTTAAACGGTAAATCTTTTTCTAATTTCTTCACATACATCGCGTTATAGCAGTTACCGATCGCATAGGATGGGAAATAACCAAATCCGCCTGTCCAGTGGACATCTTGAAGGACACCCATCGCATCGTTAGGAACATCGACACCTAAATAATCTTTATAGAGTTTGTTCCACATCGCGGGGATATCTTCCACTTTGATCTGTTCATTACAGATCATCTTCTCCATCTCATAACGGATGATGATATGGAGACCATATGTCACTTCATCCGCTTCCGTTCTCACTAATGATGGCTCAACAATATTCACTGCTTCATATAATTCTTGTTCGGTGACATCTTTGAATTCATCAAATGTCTCTTGAAGCTTTGGATAGATTAAATGGATATATTCTTTGCTTCTGCCGATTACATTTTCATAGAAACGGGAGACGGATTCATGCATACCATTAGAGACATTGTCATTGATGAAATGATCATGATCGCAGTCTCTCTCATTCTGCATTAAAATCGCATGTCCACCTTCGTGGATGATGGAGAAGATATTGCTTAAGAACATATCTTCATAGTAATGCGTGGTGACACGGGCATCATTTCTCGCTAAAGGCATGGTGAAAGGATGTTCTGTCGTCGTCATCGCCCCTTTATCAAAGTTATAGCCATTTAAGTTTAATAAATATCTGGAGAAAGCTTCTTGTTTATAGATTGGGACATTACGGGATAAGAAGTCTCTTCTGATCAAATGTTTAGAATTCTTAATCTTGTTGATGAGTTCGATAAGACCTTCTTTTAATTCTTGGAAGAAAGGATCTAAATCTGCTTGTAGCATTCCTTTCTCACAGTCATTCAAGAGGTTGTCGTAATAGTTAGGAAGTTTATTCTCTCTTAGCTCCACTGCTTCTTTTTGAATATCAATCACTTCTTTGAAAGAATCTTTAAAGAGGGAATAATCTTTCTTCTCTTTGGCATCTAACCATTTGCCATATGCTTTCGAGAAGATATTGGACATCTTCAAATCAAACTCTGGAGTCATGTTGATAGTCTTCTCTAAATCTTCATAAAGAAGTTCGACGAGTCTTCTATCTAATGGATCTTCAATCTTCTCTCTTTCTTTATAGAGGTCAATGGTGAGCTGTTTCATCTCATCAGAGTTTTTGATCTTAAATGCTTCGTTAGAGAAGAAATCAAGTATTTCTCCTTCTTCTTCTCTTCCATCTTTTGGAACGATGGTTTCAAAGTCAAAACCGATGATCGAACAGGCATGATAATACTTATGGAGCAATTCCATTTTCTCTTTTAATAACTTTAGTTTTTCTTGCATAATATTTTCTCCTTATTTCACATTCAAATAATGGTCTTTATGTCTTAAGAATATTTCGATGAGTTTAGGGTCGAAATGAGTTCCTGATTCACTTTCCATGATGATGAAGGCCGCGGTTGGAGAGACTTCATCTTTATAGACGCGTTTAGACACTAAGGCATCAAAGACATCAGCAATCGCCATAATGCGCGCGGATAAAGGTATCTCATCACCCTTTAATCCTTTTGGATAGCCTTTTCCATCCCATCGTTCATGATGATATGTGGCAATGTCAGAAGCGAAGTTTACATATTCTTCATCGGTGACATCGCTTAATACTTGTCTGACCACATCACCACCATAGGTTGCATGTTTCTTCATCTCTTCAAATTCTTCAGGGGTTAGTTTTCCTGGTTTTCTAAGTATCTTATCGGAGACGAGAATCTTTCCGACATCATGCATCGGGGCTAAGGTATGGATTAAATCGATGAAATGATCGTCGATGATGTCTGCATACACCCCATCATTCTTGCAATCCTTCGCGAGGATTTGGACATACGCGCTGGTACGGGTCACGTGCTCACCTGTTTCGTTATCCCTACTTTCAATGACACCCGCTAATCCGGAGACGATCTTAATCTGCATCTTCGCGATGCGAATCTGTTTATTGAGAAGGTCGCTGTTCATATCTTGAGTGACCAAATCGTTATAATACACATAACATAAGCACGCACCACTCGCGACAGCAAGATAAGCGACATGAAGTTTGAATATCGTCATTGGAATGATACCAGCGATCAACACGACGAGGACCATGATGATCGTACCCAAGTCACGATGTTTAAATTTGAGACCGGCAACCACCAGCATCGCTAACATATAGATCAAACTGCCAAAATACATGATTTCATAGAAGAGGAATCCGTCCGCTCGGAAATACCCTGTTTCATTGAAATAGAAAACCCAACCAAAAGGTGCACTTATCGTCTCCGCAATAAGATTAATCGCAAGGTAGGCAATCGCTAAACGGCCTTGGTATTTTAAACCTAATGCACCAGCAAAAAGCATGGCAAAACACGGGGCAATTGAGAATTGCATGACAGTTAATATTGTTAAAATAACAGAAAATTTTGAATCATAGTAACCGCAGTGCACGGCATATTCAGCCCAGGCGCAAAATGTAATTCCTGAGAAGGTGAGAATGAACCACATCTTCTGTCTTTTGTTAAATCCAGAATAGGCTAAAACATGGATGGTCATCGCTACCATCAATAATGAGGTCAGAATTGTAAATGATGTATATAGGCTCATCGCAAGATGATTATATCATAGAGGAAAGAAAAAACCACCATCGGTGGTCTTATTTGCTTTCTCTATAGAAGGCTTCAATCTTGCTTCTCGCTGCAAGATAGTATTTCTCAAGTCCTGGGTCAAACTGTGTGCCCATTCCTTCTAAGATGATTTGATTAGCTTTCTCAAACGAGAATTCATCTTTATAAACACGCTTAGAGACTAACGCGTCATAGACATCGGCGATAGCCATGATACGGGCTTCTAAAGGTATCTCTCCACCTTTGAGACCTTCTGGATAGCCTCTACCATCCCATCTCTCATGATGGTAATGGGCGACATTGACTGCAATCTCTTCAAAGTAGTCATCTGTACCACCATCAAGAATGTTTTTAACAATCTTCGCCCCTTCTGGAGAATGTTTCTTCATCTGTGCATATTCTTCGTCAGTGAACTTGCCTGGTTTTCTTAAAACTGCATCATCAACGGTAATCTTACCTAAATCATGCATAGGCGCGGCTTTGATAACATTCGCGTAGAATCTATGATGTGCGGAGAGAGAATCATCTAATATCATCTCATGAACGATTAACTCCACGACTTTACTAGTACGTCTAATATGGCCACCTGTTGAATTATCTCTACCTTCAACCATCGTCGCCATACCGAAGACGAGTTTGTCTTGCATCTCCACTTCTCTCTTACGGATGATGCCGAAGACGAGGAAGAAGATGACTTGCGTGCCAATCGCGATGAACACGCAAGCGATGATGCCCGCGATAGTGATAGATAAATCTTGGTAGATCTTCACCATGTGGGCGAGATATGTGCCAATGGAGTAAATGATTAAGGCGTAGAAAGCGAAGACAGGGGCCAAAGAATGGCCAAACATTTTCTTCTTATCTTTCTTTAAACAAATCGCATATAAAATGAATCCGAAAATCGCCCAGACGAAGAAGATTAAAACCGCCTCTTTTTCAATCCAGTCAATGCTGACGACACTGGTGACTGTTAAGAAGATGGCAAAGGCAATACCGATAACGAGGCCAACAATGCCCATTGTTAAGGCTTTTTTATTCTCATCTTTTCTCGCTTGATAGATGACGATAACCGCAATATAGGTATAGATGATCGTCGCGCAGATCGTGTCGATATCAACAATCCATCCAATCAACACTCTTCCGAAGAAAAGCATGATAAAGGCGAGCAAGACAACAGATATCACCACATGAGGATGATTATCATTCTTATCCGTCGTCGCGATGAATTTTGGAAGCACCCCATCGTTCGCCATCGAATGGATAAGTCCGCTTAAAGCATAGATATTACCGATGATAGATGTCGCTAAGATGGCGAATAAAGCAATCGCAAACATCACCACTCCGCCAACACCGATATATTGATGGATGACGTAGAAAGCTGGTACACCTTCATATCCTTCTAATTTCTCTGAACTAGTGAGATATTCATACCAGTTACCATATTGACTTGGGAAAGCGCTGATGCAAAGCATGCAGCATAAGACATACATGATGGTTGCCGCCACTAAAGAGGCAACAAACACTTTAAACACTTTCTTATGAGCAAAAGAGAAGTTCTTAGATGAATGAGAGATCGATTCAAAACCGATGAATGCCCATGGAGTCATCGTGATGATGCGCATCACCTGTAAGAACTCATTCTCCCCTGTCGGGGCGAAGTCTGGTTTATAAGATTCAATTCCCCCTCGATGCATAATCGCCGCGATGATAAATCCCGCGAGTATCAAAGAGATGAAAATCAATGCAAAACCAAACTGAATTCTCGTTGTAATCTTCTTATTTAACAAACATATTCCACCGAATAAGCAAAGAAAGAATGTGGATAATAATAATTCACCTAACCAAACCTCATATCCCCCGATGGAATAATGGAAACCGAATTGGAAAGTTGTTCCAAAAAGGTATCTCGCAAACAAGGCAAATGAAGATACGTTCGCCCATAAAATCGCGGAATAAGTGATAATCAAGAACCAAGCAATGAGGAA
>JAFZVO010000049.1 GCA_017617775.1 Bacilli bacterium
GCAGATGTCTTCACGATCTACACTGATGATGGCACAAAATACGCGGATGGCTTCAGCTATCCAGGTTATCAATCCATCTTCGCCGGTGTTGGTAACATGATCATTCAAGGATATACAGAGGCGACATTTAACATCTGGATGTTCTTAGGATGCTTCTTACCATTATTCGGCTGCATCACTTGCGTCGTCATGCTATCCACTAACTTCGCAAGAAGAGGCACAAACAAGAAGAAAGCTATCTTAGAAGGTATCGTCGGTGTCTTCTTAATCTTCGGCGCTATCGTCTTATACAACTGTGACTTCTTCTGGATTGAAAACGCAAAGAACGTTACTGGTTCTTATACATACTACTACGAAGCATACTTACTCCCAGCGATCAATGGCGAGTTATACTTCGGTAAAGACACATTCCCATCTGTTGTCTTAGTTGTCTGCTTAATCGCTGGCTCAGTCAAATTACTCAACTGCGGCTTACTCTTATTCCAAAAGTACTATGCGAGATCAGTCAACAAAGAGCAAGTGGAAGTTAAAGAATAAGGAGGAGATGTGAAATGAAAGCAAAAAATAGAAGAATTGCATATTTCGGTGCTACTGGTGGTGTCGTCCTCGCCGTTATGACAGCGGCCACTATCGCGATGAACTGGCAATCTAGCAACCTTGACCTCGTTCTCGGTCGTGGTGCCAAACACCAAAGCGAAAGTACGGAAAGAAGCGCGCAATACATCGACTTCAAGTACACTAGCCAAGATGATGCATTAAAGAATGCACAAAAACAAACATTAAGAACAGCAGAAGAAGGCATGGTTCTTCTCAAAAACAAGAACAATGCTTTACCTCTCGCTTCAAGCGAAGGCGTCACTGTTCTCGGTTACTACTCCTGGCATAACAATATGTCTGGTGGTGAAGACCCAGCCACTACTGCAGGTGCTGTCTCATTAGCAGTCGGTATTAAAAACGCCTTTGGCGATAAATACAATATGACTACTGATGCAGCCTATGCTAATGCTAAAGATGATTTCGCTGATCCAGCTGCCGCATTAGCCACTGCGGAAAGCACATTTGCCGCTCATTCAACTGCCGTTATCACCATCAAGAGAAACTCTGGTGAAGGTAATGACCAAGTGTTAAACGCTGGCGCTAGTGAACAAAATAGAACAGGCTTAACTCTCAAAAATGCAGAATTAAAACTCATTGATTACGCCTGTAAGAAATTCTCAAAAGTCATCGTCGTTATCAACTCTGCTAACGCGATGGAACTCGGATGGTTACAAGACACTGATCCAAACATGAAAGACGGCATGTATACTGATCCATACGGATCTGGAACATATGACTTCAGCAAAGTTGAAGGTGCAATCTGGGCGGGCTGCTGTGGTTCACAAGGTGGTACTGCTCTTGCCGAAATCTTAAAGGGTGAGGTCAACCCATCTGGTCACTTAGTCGACACTTATGTCCGTGACCTCAGAAAAGACCCAACTTATGTCAACTTCGGTTCCTTCTTATATGAGAATTCCGATGAACTCAATTCCTATCAAGATGAAACTTACTTCGTCACATACGAAGAAGGTATCTACACTGGTTATCGTTACTACGAAACAGCGGCTAAAGAAGCTGCCAAAGGCAACTACGCTGGATTCGATTACGACAATCAAGTCGTCTTCCCATTCGGTTATGGCTTAAGCTATACAACATTCACACAAGAATGGGCAGAAACTCCATCTTTCAACGCTGAGACTAACGAATACACATTCAAAGTCAAAGTCACTAATACTGGTGAGAAAGCTGGTAAGAGCGTCGCACAGGTGTACGTGAACGTTCCTTATATTAATGGTGGCGTTGAAAAAGCACAAGTCAATCTCATTGGCTTTGCCAAAACCAACATCTTAGAACCAAGCAAGAGTGAAGTTATCGAAATCAAAGCAAATCGTGACTACTTCACTAGCTACGATTACAAGAATGAAAAAGCTTATATCTTAGACGCTGGCGATTACAACTTCTACTTATCCGAGAACGCTCACTCATGGGCCACTATCGATAGCTTAGACGCCGCGGCGAAAGAAAAAGTTTTCTGGAAAGAAACTTTAGCGAGCAAACTCGTCTTCACAGATGCCAAAGATGGCAAACGTCCAACTGACTTAGTCGAAGCCGTCAACAAAGAAGATGACGAACTCAATTACATGTTCAAAGAATACACTGAAGCAGAATCAGGTGATGGATTCGCGATCAACTTCACAAGAGCGAATTTCAAAGATTCCTTCCCAGAAGCTCCAGTTGACGATGACTACATCCTCTCTGACGAAAGAGCCTTAAAATACGTTGCAAAATACGATGCCTTCGCCGAAGAGAACAACCCAATCACTGAAATGCCAACTTATGACACTGATGCGACTAACTACACATTAGCCGACATGAGAGGCGTTGACTTCAATGATCCAAAATGGGATGACTACATGAATCAATTCACTATTAAGTCCATGGCTTACATGGTCACTAATGGTGGTTGGAACGAAGTTGCTGATGAAGATAATGGTGTCCCAGTGTCCTACGATGCTGACTCCCCATATGGTTACTATGCTGCAGCTTTATCTATCAAGAATATCAACAAATGGTACTGTGGTGGACCTATGGTCGCGGCCACATTCAATGTTGAACTCGCCAGAGACGTCGGCGATGCCTTCGGTGAAGAAGCTCATGCTAACTACTTAGCAGGCGGCTCCTTAATCACTGGTGTCTACGGCTTCGGCCTCAACCAACACAGATCCGCTTTCGGTGGTCGTAACTATGAATACTACTCCGAAGATGGCATCTTAGCTGGTAAGATGGCGGCTTATGAATCCGCTGGTGCTTCCGAAAAAGGCCTAATCTGCTTCATGAAGCACTACTGCTTGAACGATCAAGAAACTAACCGTCAAAAGAATGGTTACTGTGCTTGGGTCAATGAACAAGCGTTCCGTGAAGTCTATCAAAAGGGCTGGGAACTCTACATCAAAGAAGCCAAGATGCAAGTTAAATACTACGAAGGTGACAGCAATGAATTATCCACAAAGACAATGTCTGCTGCGACTGGTATCATGACTTGCTACAACCGTATCGGTGCGACTTACGGTGGTGCCTCTGTCTCCTTAAAAGGCATCTTAGAAGATGAATGGGGATACACTGGTACATCCATCACTGATGCTGGTGGTCAAAAGAACACTTACATGACTTCTGACTTCTTGCTCAGAAGAGGTGGTCACTTAACTCTCACTAACAACGGTGACGATGGCTTATATGACACTTCTTCCCCAACTGCGGTTTACCACCTCAAAGATGCGACTAAACACATCTTATACAACAAAGCGAACTCCAATGTTGTCCAAGGCATGGCTCCAGGCGCGGTCGTCTGGTACGATATGTCTCCATGGAAGATTGGCTTAATCGTCGCTTGGGTCGTCGTTGGCTTATTACTCGCTGCTGATGCTGCATACTGCACGCTCGTCGGCTTAGAGAAGATCAAAGTCAAAGAAAGACCAGAACCAAAAGAAGAATATTAATCTCTAAATAATATCCTTTCAAAGGAGGGGGGCAATTCTCCCGGCGCCCCCCTCCGGCTACTTAAAAACAACAAATTACGTCTAAAAAACAACAATATAAGTAAAAATAAGAATCAAAAACAATATTATTGTTAGAATTAAATCACATGAAGCTATTATCGATTGTCATACCATCCTATAACTCTGAACGATATCTTGAACAATGTTTAGACTCTCTACTCATCGGTCGTGATGAGGAACTCGACGTCATCATCGTCAACGATGGTTCAACGGATAATACCTCCAAAATCGCTCATAAATATGCGGATCAATACTCCTTCATCAGAGTGGTTGATAAAGAAAACGCTGGTCATGGCAGCGGGGTCAATGTCGGTATCGATCTCGCGATGGGTTTATATTTCAAAATCCTCGACAGCGATGATCTATTAGATCGAGACGGATTGCTCCATCTATTAGATGTCATCAAAACAAATGACAAAAATAGCAACAATCCAGATCTATATCTTGCAGACTACTGCTCGTATCAAGAAGGCAGTGATTCATACAACGCGAAAATTTCCTTTCAAAAACATATGAAGGTCATGGAAGAAGTCGGCAATTGGTCAGTCTTTCCTCACCTCCACCCATCCGACTTCTTCATGATTCATATGTGCTATGTAAAAACCGCCTTATTAAAGAAGAATCACATCCAATTATTAGAACGAACATTCTATGAAGATAACGAATACATGTTCTATGTTCTCAAAAACACGCGCACATTATGCTATTTAGATAAACCAATCTATAAATATACAGTCGGAAGAAAAGGTCAATCCATCTCCTTGGAGAATATGGCCAAGAAATATGAGCATCAACATCGCGTGATGCGTTCTATTATTGATGGAATCACCTATGACGAATATAAAGGTATGGATAAATATCTCAAATTCCATATCCGTCATGAACTGTTAAAGATCTCCGTTCTCGTCTACTTCTACACCTACTTAGGTAGAGGAAGGGAAAGAAGGAAAAAATATCGCAGTTCATTCCGTTATTTTAAAAAGTCTAACCCGAAGATGTACCGCATCTGGAAATATCAGACAATCTCATTTGTCCTCTGGATGTGGCCAACATGCCTTCGTCACTTAATCGTTAAAATCGGCTATAACATATTCGCAGAGAAGAAAGGATGGAAATAATGAAAAGAAAACATCAAGACATCATCGACCAATTAACATTACAAGAAAAAGCTTCCCTCATGAGTGGGAAAGATTTCTGGCAGACCGAATCTATTGAAAGATTAGGCGTGCCTTCAATCTTCCTCTCCGACGGTCCCCATGGCTTAAGAAAACAACAAGCCGCGGCGGATAACCTCGGGTTAAACGAATCCTATAAGGCCACTTGTTTCCCCACTGCTTCCGCGATGGCATCATCCTGGAACTTAGAACTCGGTAGACAAGTCGGTGAAGCATTAGGCAAAGAATCGATCTATGAAAAAGTCCATGTCCTCTTAGGTCCTGGTATCAATATCAAGAGAAACCCATTATGCGGTCGTAACTTTGAATATTTCTCTGAAGATCCTTATCTCGCTGGTAAAATGGCGGCGAATTATGTCCAAGGTATTCAATCCCAAGGTGTTTCCGCCTGTGTCAAACACTTCGCTTGTAACTCCCAAGAATTAAGACGTATGAACGTCGATTCTGTCGTTGACGAGCGCGCGTTACGCGAAATCTACTTAACAAACTTTGAAATCGCGATTAAAGAAGGTAAACCATGGACTATCATGTCCTCCTATAACCTCGTCAATGGTGATTATTCTAACCAAAATCAACACATCTGTAATGCCATCTTAAGAAATGAATGGAAATACGATGGAGTGATGGTCTCTGACTGGGGTGGAGAAGATGATCGTATTAAAGGTCTATTAGCCAATAACGAATTAGAGATGCCATTTAACGCGGGCGACACAGATAGAGAAATCGTCCAAGCCATCCGTAACGGCAAACTCGATGAAGCGGTTCTCGATGACTGCGTCGATCGCGTCCTTGAACTCGCTTTAAAAACTGATAAAAACATGAAAGAACGCCCTGTGGAGTTCGATGAAGAAGCTAACCATCAATTAGCCGAAAGAGCCGCGGAAGAATGTATCGTTCTTCTAGAAAACCATGGAATCTTACCACTCGCGAAAGATAAGAAAGTGGCCTTCATCGGTAAATTCATTGAACAACCACGTTATCAAGGCGCGGGTTCTTCTCTCGTCAATCCAACGAGATTAGATAAAGTCGTCGATTTATTAAATAACAATCCTGATATCAACTATATCGGTTATGAGCCAGGTTTCCACCTCAACGGCAAGAAATCCAAAGGTAGAGTGGCTCGCGCGGTCAAACTCGCTGAACAAGCCGATGTCATCGTCGCCTTCCTAGGTTTAGATGAACTCAGCGAAGCCGAAGGTATTGACCGTGTCAATATGAAGCTCCCTCAAAACCAATTGATCCTCTTAGAAGAATTATGCAAATTAGATAAACCTGTGGTCGTCTGTTTATTCACTGGCTCGGCCGTGGAATTACCATTCGCGAAACGCGTCGATGCCTTGGTCCACTGCCACCTCACTGGTCAAGCCTCCGCGAATGCGATTATCAATGCTTTAACCGGCAAAGTTAATCCATCTGGTAAACTAAGTGAATCATATCCATTCTTCTATAAGAACAATCCTGCCGCGAAATACTTCCACGCGAACGAAAATACTGCGGAATACAGAGAATCCATCTATGTTGGATATCGCTATTATGAGAAAGCCAATGTCGATGTGATGTATCCATTTGGATATGGTCTCTCCTATACCGAATTCCAATACACTGATCTCGTGTTATCTCCAAATGGTGTGACTTTCAAACTCAAGAACATCGGTAATGTCAAAGGTAAAGAAGTCGCCCAGATGTATATCGGACTTGAGAAATCCAAAATCTTCCGCGCGAAGAAAGAATTAAAAGGATTCGTGAAAGTTGAACTCGAACCTGGTGAAGAGAAAGAAGTCTTCATCCCATTCGATGATTATTCATTCCGTTATTTCAATGTCGCGACTAATAAATGGGAAATCGAAGAAGGCGATTATGATATCTCCGTCGGCGCTTCCTCTAAAGACATCTGGTTGAAAGAAAGATTGCATGTCAAAGGCACGACGACAGTCGTCCCATATGATGAGAAATTATGCCCATCTTACTTCACTGGCAAAGTCAGCGATGTGAACGATAAAGAATATGCCTATGTCTTAGGTCGAGAGATTCCAGATGGGAAGATGAGATTCCATAAGAAGAAGAGAATCATCGTCAACTACTGCACGACGGTGCAGCAACTTAGATA
>JAFZVO010000050.1 GCA_017617775.1 Bacilli bacterium
AACAAGAGAGAATATTTAGATGAGTAGATTGAAATTTAAGTTTTTACTTCTATTACCAATATTTTTTTCCACGATTGGTTGTTCTCCTTCGGACAAATTATCTTTCCAGTCCGATGATTTTACTTTTGATACATATTATAACGACTCATATTTCACCCTCGATAATCACGATATCCATGAAGAGATTGCTTTAGCGAGTCATGCGATGGCTTTAGCGACTTTCCATGGCGGAGAAGATTACACCACCCATAGTGATTATCTTAAAGACCTCTGGGAAAAAGAAGAATTCACAAACATCTACATGAATGATTCTTTCTATGTGAAACCTGAAACTGATAGCATCGGTTTTGGCATCGCTTCTAAAACTATTGAAGATTTCACCCTTATCGCGATCGCGGTGAGAGGTGGCAACTACGACGGGGAATGGGCGAGCAACTTCAAGATTGGCGAAGTTGGCAACTCTCAAGGTTTTGATGAGGCGAGCGATAAAGTTGTCGCCGGGTTTGAGAGATACTGTACCTCTTACCAAATCGCTGGCCATATCAAAGTCTGGATCTCCGGTTATTCACGCGCGGCAATTACTTCCAACATGACTGCGGGTAAATTGCTCAATGGGATGGTTGAAGGAAAATACGCGAATTGTATCTATAATTTCACAAGTGATGATATCTATGCATATTGTTTTGAACCTCCAATGGGGGTTGGGGCAACTTTAGAAGAAGCTAATGCGGCTTTATATCACGGTATTCATAATTTCCTCAACTATAATGATCTCGTTCCTCTTGTGGCCCCATATGAATGGGGGTTTGTGAGATACGGGACAGACCATTATTATCCAGATCGATTAAACGATATTTATTTTGAAGAATCTGAAAGAGAAAAAATCATCTCTTTGTATCATTTCACCTATGGTGCCGAGAAATTCCATGATTATACCGTCGACCAATGGAAATTCTTCGATGTCGGAGAATACAAGGCGAGCAAATATCATCTCCCCAGAAAGAGCATCAATCCTTCACAGGGTCGTTTTGTCCGCGCGTTGATTCATGAAATCGCAGTGACGGGTTTTGAATCTCGTGATGTCTATTATGATCATCTCCAAGAGGGCATCAGAGATTTGTTTGCCACTGCCTATGGTATCAATCCAAAAATTGAGAAGATCAGCGGTAGCTCCATTGTCGATATCATCTTTGAATATGAATTCATCAGAAGTTTATTCTTAGAACTAGAGAATGGTTTATCCGCGGAATTTGCGATGGATATGGAGATGCTCTTCTTACAGATTTTCGGCGCGAAAGATGATAACTATCAAGCGGTGAGAGATCTCTATTTTGAGAATTTTGATTTCTTCTATTTATTGCCTCAATCATTTTTGACGAGAAAAGATATCTTAGCCCAGTTCCTCTACCGTGATAATTTGTTGAATATCGCTGTCGGACATATGCCAGAGATCAGTTATTCCTTCCTATGCGCGTGTGATTCGAGATTTCTCGGTGAAGAGGCATGTCAGTTCAATGACGGAACATATTACAAATTCCATATCACCAGTCCAGAAGAATTTGTTCTCTATGAGAAGAATCTTGAAAAGAATATCTTCATCTATGATAGTGGCGAGATGAAGAGTGATTATATCTCCGCGGAGCAATATGCGGATAACAGCATTGATATTTATCTCCCGAAGAACGGGAAATATGAATATCGTGGGGTGTGCGGCAAAGTCTCTCTCTACGATGTCCATCCTCTTAAAGGGGAAAGCGTCGTTAGAATCGGGATGCCAGATGAAGGTGAGTTTTAATGATGAAGAACTATAATGCTTACCTCTCTTTATTAAGAAAAGAAAAAGGCTTATCAATCAAAGAAGCCGCGAAGAAAATCGGTATCAACCGTTTCAAGCTTTATTATTATGAAAACGGCTATTTCCGTCCTAATAAAAAGGATTTAGAAAAGATCAATCATTTCTACGAAATAGATATTTCTTTAAAAGGTCCAGATGCCTATCCATCCCCGATAAAAGAGAAGGCTTTAAACACCCATAAAGTAGTTCTCCTCGGCAAAAGAATTGTCTTTGGCGTTCTCTCGACAATATCATTCCTCAGCATCGCTGCTGGAGCTATCCTCTTCAATCAATCAGTGAACAACACCACCTCGTACTATGGTGAGACTTATAATGAGATGAAAAGACTCGTCACAGAAGAAGGCGAATATGGTTATGATCTCGTCACGAGTATGAAATATTATTATGTTCAAGGTGAAGACGAGGATTATAACGCGAGCATCATCTTCTATCAGAGCAATAACATTCTCTATTTCAACGAATGCACATATTCCAAAACAGTGTCACCGCGTTTTGGGTGCATCGATCGTTATCATTATAATTTCGGTTCTAACCTTGGGGTTAATTCTTACCGTTGTGATTTCGCTTATGGCAGCGTGGAAAGCGGAACATCTTTCACCTGCTCTTTTGATTATCAAGGCGGCCAAACTGATCGCATCTATAATTTGAAGATTATCGTCCCTGGAACCGAAGAGATCAATGAAGAGATAGCGATTGCGAAAGTCAACTCACAAATCGAAGGATTAGATAATGCTTTATCCACTTTATTCAGCGAATATTTAGAAAGAAAAGTGGACTTTTACGAGGATTTTTTGCCAGATCGCGAACAAGGTCGAGTGATTAATTTCGCCTTGCAAATCACGGGTTTAATTCTCATTTTCTCGGGCATTATTGCCTTCTATATCTTCTTTGGAATCTTCATCAAAGCGATGATTGCAAACATCAAACCAAGGTTGGTCACAACCGATCCCCTCGACCAGAACAACAAGCATGAACCACTTCCAGAAGATATCACAATAAAGATTGGCATCCCTGATGTGTTTATCGTCTTCATCGGTAAGTTTTTCCAATATGGATCGATGCTCTTATTCTTCATCGCTTTCATCGCGAGATTAGGTATTCCGTTCTTAAGCGCTTTCTCTGATCCTATTCTTCTCAAGATCTTCAACTTCTCTTGGTTGGCGGGTATCTTCTTAGAGCAATTCGTGATGATTGGACGTATTAAAAAGCCGACCACTTTATTCCATGAGATCATCTATAACATCGGCATCTTTCTCTTCGTCGCGACAATCGAGACAGTCTTAATCTCTATCACGAATGCCTGGGGTTATGATTTGGCAGGTCTCATCTATAAATATGTCCCTGGCAATGTCTATCAAGTTGTCGCGTTCCATTACCTCATCTTCTTATTCTTATTCTTCCAACCATCCTTCCTCAACAAGAGGGGAAGATGGGTCCGCATCTTATGGCATAGCTTATCGATCATTCCATTAGGATTCTTAGTCACTGCCTATGTGATGTCCAACAGTTATGCTTTAGTGTACGGTGTCAGAGAAAACATCTTCATCAACTTCTGGTTCCCGAATGGATTCTTATCCTTATCCATCGTCAGTGTGCTGTTCTTATATGCGACTTTCTTCATCCGTCTTTACTATGAACGAAAATACGGCAGACATAACGCGCAGTTCTTCTTCTTTGGAGATCGATATACCCTCTATGAAAACTGGATATGCGCACTTCTCATCATCATCGAGGCGTCGGTGGATTTCGTCTTCATCCATAATCAATATGCTTATTATCTCGGATTAGGTGGCAACTACTGGATGTACGCGTTGATACCATTTATCATGCTTTGTAAGTATAGTCCAAATAACCAACAAATTTTCTTGTTGGATGAAGGTTTCACTCGCATGATTGAAGAAGAGAAAAAAGAAACTATCTCAGAGTAATTCGTTGACCATTTCCATCATGGTGACAACTTTGATGTCTTCCTTGTGGGAAGATATTTTTATTAATAATTCTTCTAATTTATCAAATGTATTTGCAACATAGAAATCATAGCTATGACCGGCATAGACGAATAATTTCGCATTTGGATCTTTGACGAATTCATCAAACAAAGATAAGGCTTGGTTAATTTCAAACGCGGTTACTTTGATGTGGTATGGGTCGATAGGGAGAGAGAATGATGTATCGAGTTGATCTAGTCTAATATTCGTCGCTTTTGTATAGTTAGATATTAAATATATCTCTCTATCTCCACAGAC
>JAFZVO010000051.1 GCA_017617775.1 Bacilli bacterium
CTCGTTGGTATTGTTTTATCCATTTTAAGACAACGCAAGAGATACATTTTTTACATCTTATCATTCTTATTATCTGTCGCAGCGGCCTTAGATTTTGTCGCTAACTTTGATGCTTATCTCAAGGTTTTCACAGATAAATCATTATTTGATAAATCATTAAATACATTAGGCCTCGTCTATGGTTATGGTCTCATCATTGGTGGTTTACTTGCTTACCTCACACTTTTCTTTGTCTATTTCTTAGGCTTAGGTCGTGCGAGAGTGTTATTACAAGCTGCCGAAGAAGAAGTCCCTGCACCAGTTGAAGAACCAGCTCCTGCTGAAGAACCAGTCCCAGAAGAGAGCCCAGAAGCTCCTGCTGAAGACGAAGAAGAAGATTTCGCTTTAGCGGCAGTCAATAACGAACCAGAAGCTACTGAAGAAGTGAAGGAAGAGGAACAACCAGAAGAACAACCATTAGCGGACTTCGCAGTTGAACCAGAAGAACTCCCAGCACAACCAGAAGAAGTAGTTGTTGAAGAAGTTCCACAAGATGATGATCCTGAGAAAGCTCCTGTCACTAGACAAGATCTCGCTTCCATCTTAAGAGATGTCGTTAGAGATATCGTCAGAGATGAAATCGCTCGTGCTAATGCTGATAAAGAAGAAGAGAAGAAAGAGGAAAAACCACAATTCACTAATAATGGCGGATTCCCAGCGATTACTGGTGCGACATTTGGTGGTCCATTAGTGGTTCAATATTTCAATGGTGGTATCAACGCTCCTGCTGAACCAGCACCTGCTCCAGCTCCTCAACCAGCTCCAAAAGCTGAACCAGCCCCTGCTCCAGCCCCTGCTGAAGAACCAAAGGCTGAAGAACCAGCACCTCAACCAGAACCAGAACCAGCACCTGCTCCAGCAGTTGAACCAGTGTTAGGTCCAGTCGTGGAAGAGAAACCAAAGAACCCAATCATCAGAATTCCATTCGTCGATAGACTTCTCGATTCTGAGCAAGATGTCCAAGACATCTATAATGAAATCAAAAACGAATTACTCTCCTGGGGTTTACATTCTAGAGTGAGCAATAGCGGTGATGCTTTCCGTCTCCATACGAAGACATATTGTAAAGTAACTGTTGCTGGCAAGAGCTTAAAACTCTACTTAGCTCTCGACCCAGCCGACTACGCCGATTCAACTCTCCCAATTCAAGACGCATCTGAAAAGGGCTTATATGTCGATATCCCACTCGTGTTCAAAGTCAAGAGCGGTTTATCCGTCAGAAGAGCCAAACAGCTCATTAAAGACGCTTGTGAAAAAGATGGCTTGAGCCAAGAAGAAGTTGGCACAGTCAACTGGATTAAAGAATTAAAAGCTGAACAAAAAGCGAAAAAATAATCCAACTTAAAGCAAAACGAAAAGGTATGTTCTTTCATACCTTTTTTGTTTATGTTAATATACATATTGCTGAATATGCCTGACTATATATCGTGGATCTTAATTGGGGTGTGCCTTCTTGGGCACTTCTTCTTTTCCGCATGCGAAACCGCGTTAGCATCCTGCAATCGCTTCCGTATGAATGTCCTCGCCGAAGAAGGTAATAAATCCGCGAAGTTAGTCAATAAGGTGATCGAGAAATTCGACCGCGCTTTAACGACTATTTTAATCGGTAACAATATCTTTGCGGTCGGTATCTCTGCGATTGCTACTCTGCTCTTTTATAACTATTTATCGGGAACAGATTTAGAACAATATGTCTCAATTATCTCATCCGTGATTTTCACTTTTGTGGTCTATATTCTCGCGGATACTTTGCCAAAGACTATTGCTAAAGCAATCCCTGACACTTTATCTCTAGCTTTTATCTATCCAATTTATTGGTTTACCCTTATTCTTTTCCCAATCAGTGTTATCTTTGAAGGATTGATGAAACTCATCGAAAAAATCTTTAAAGTCGATGATGATCAAACATTTACCCAAGAAGATTTTGAGAATGTTGTCGAACAGATTGAAGAAGAGGGAAGAATTGAAGAGGAGAACAGTGAAATCATTCATTCCGCTTTCGAATTCATCGACACTCCATTAAAAGATGTCATCACTTATAAAGATAAAATGTACGCTTTAAACATCGATGAATTAGATAACGATAAACTCGTCCAGATCATCAAAGAAACGACATATTCAAGAATTCCGATTTATCAGGAGAATGATGATAATTTCATCGGCATTTTGCACGTTAAATACTTCGTCGAAATGTATTTAGAAAATCCTGATCTCAGTATTGAGAAATATTTGCAAAAACCATTTTTTGTCCCAAATAATATCGATTTATTAGATCTTTTAGATGGCTTTAAAAAATCACGCACTCATCTCGCTTTGGTGAAGAAAGATGAGCACATTATTGGGATGGTCACATTAGAAGATGTTTTAGAAGTTCTCGTTGAAGATATCAGCGAGCCAAATCGCATCAAAAGGAGCGCGAGACTATGAGTTGGTATTATTGGCTCATTTTAAGCGTTCTTCTCCTCATGAGTGCCTTTTTCTCAGTGAGCGATATGGCCTATGGTTCAGTGGATCGTAATAGACTTGTGAAAAAAGCGGAGACTAGTCGCGTCGGTCGCGTCGCTTTAAAACTCGTTGATCGATATGAATTATCCATTTCTTCCATTTTATTCGGCAATAACTTAGTGAATATCCTCGCTTCCTCTATCGTCACGATTGTCGGCACGAGCATCAATGGTGATCTAGGAGCCTCTGTTGGAGCGATCATCTTCACGATTATTCTTATCATCTTCTCCGAATTCTTACCAAAAGCCATTGCGAAGAGATTCAATTATACTCTGTGCTTAGCCTTTGCTTATCCAGTGTATTTCTTCGTGGTTTTGTTCTTTGTTTTCCTCTGGCCGATTTCTAAGATGTTCCAATTAATTGGAAAACTATTCACCAAGAAAGCAAAAGAGGAAGAGGTAATCGGCGAAGAAGAGCTCGATGAGATGATCGATGAAATCGAGGAGAGCGGCGAGCTTGAAAAAGACGAAGCTGAACTCGTGAGAGGAGCGGTGGATCTCATCGATATCGAAGCCTATGAAATTATGACTCCTCGTGTCGATGTCTTCGCAGTCAATGTCGAAGATGATCTCAAAGAAAAATATGATATTTCTGAACTGCTTAAACATTCGCGTATCCCCGTCTATGAGGAGACGATTGATAACATCATCGGCATCATTCCGGTGAAGACTCTCGCGAGACTTCTCCTATCCGGAGGAGATATCGATATCCGTTCACTTCTCTATCGCCCAATCTATATTCCCCGAAATTATCAAATCGTCAAATTATTAGATGATTTCCGTGAGGAAAGAGTCCATATTGCGATTGTCAAAGATGAATATGGTGGGACGGATGGTATCATCACCATGGAAGACATCATCGAAGAAGTGGTCGGTGACATCTTTGATGAGACTGATGAAGTCGTCGAGGAAGTGAAGAAGATTAGAAAAGGCATCTATTTAATAGATGGTATGATGAATATTGACGATTTCTTTGAGCTCATCGACTACCATGAAGAATTCGATACGAATTATTCGACAGTTGGCGGTTTATGCCAAGAATTCTTTGAAGATTTTCCAAATGTCGGAGATAGCTTCCATATTGGCGACTATAAAATCACAATTACAAAAGCGGATCGTTACAGCGTGATCCAGGTCAAAGCCAGTCGCGTATATAGAAAAAAAGACTAACTACTTAGTCTCCCTTAAATCTAATATTTTACGATATTTTTTATAGATATATTCAGTCACTTCTTCTTGATTGTAATTTTGACTATCGACGATGACATCAACTTCGGGGAGATTATCTCTATTAAAGCGAATTTCGTCCTCTTTTAATCTCTCTTCCACACATTCCGGTTTATCTCCGCGCATGAGCATTCTTTCTCTTCTCACTTTCTCGCAGACATCGAGATAGAAGACGACGATATGAGGGTCGTGGAGGCTGATGTAGGCGCGCATGCCATTTGGTTCAATGGCGATAACTATGTTATCGGCGACTTCGCTTTTCAAAGAACCGTAGAGATTATCGTTATACAAAGTATATTCGACGAAAAGATTCTCTTTTATCATCTCTTGAAAGCGTTCTTTGCTCACGAAATAATAATCGATTCCATCGACTTCGCCTTTGCGCATCGGACGTGTTGTCGTCGTGATGACGCGCTTAATACCGTACTCATTCATCAGTCGCTTGGCGACTTCTGTTTTACCGCTCGCGCTCGGTCCACTCAGTACAATCATCGTTTTAACCTTTTTAGTATTATAATTCGTTTTTGTCTTTTCTATCAATAGAGAATCGAAATGAGTCTTTTATCGCCCTGTTTTTCTTAAAAGTTAAGAAATTATGTAAATGTTTTCATTTTTTATTTATAATGAAATAGTCAATTAAAGGAGATAGTTAAATATATGGCGAAAATTGTCAAAGTTCACGGTCGTGAAGTTCTTGACTCTCGTGGTAATCCTACTGTTGAAGTAGAAGTTACTTTAGACGACGGTGTCAGAGCCCGCGCGATTGTTCCTTCAGGTGCTTCCACTGGTGAAAGTGAAGCTCTTGAATTAAGAGATGGTGATAAGAGCAGATACTTAGGTAAAGGTGTTCTTAAAGCCGTTGAAAATGTTAACACAAAAATTGCTCCAGCTGTCGAAGGCTTAGAAGCGACTGATCAAGTTCTCGTTGATCGCACAATGTTAAAGTTAGATGGTACCCCATTTAAGAAAAACTTAGGCGCGAACGCGATTCTTGGTGTTTCTCTCGCTGTTGCTAGAGCCGCAGCTGAATCCTTACGTATGCCACTCTACCGTTATATCGGTGGTACAAATGGTAAAGTCATCCCAACTCCATGTATGAACGTCATCAATGGTGGCGCCCACGCACAAAGCACAGTTGACTTCCAAGAATTCTTCATCATCCCAGCGGGATTCCCAACATTCAGAGAAGCGTTACGTGCTGGTACTGAAGTCTTCCACGCTTTAAAGAAAGTCGTTAAAGAAAAAGGCTATGAAACTGGTGTCGGTGATGAAGGTGGCTTTGCTCCTTCCTGCCGTGAAGGTAATGAAGAACCATTAGCCTTAATCGCTGAAGCGGTTAAGAATGCCGGTTATAAACTCGGTGAGCAAATCTTCTTAGGTATGGACGTTGCCTCTTCCGAATTCTATGAAGGAAATGGTCAATACAACCTCGTCAAATCTGGCGAAGGTAAGAAATCTACTGAAGAGATGATCCAATTCTTAGAGAAACTCGTCAGAGATTATCCAGCCATCGTCACTATCGAAGATGGTCTTGCGGAATCTGACTGGGAAGGTTGGGCGGAACTCACTCGTCGTTTAGGCGGTAAGATCCAACTCGTCGGTGATGACTTATTCGTCACTAACCCAGACTTCGTGAGAAAAGGTATCGTTAACCACGTTGCCAACTCCGTCTTAATCAAAGTCAACCAAATCGGTACTTTAACAGAAACTCTTGATGCCATCAGATTAGCACAGACTAATGGTTATACTTGCATGGTCTCCCACAGAAGTGGTGAAACTGAAGATGCGACTATCGCTGACTTAGCGGTTGCTGTCAATGCTGGACAAATCAAGACTGGTTCTGCTTCTCGTACTGATCGTATGGCGAAATATAACCAACTCCTCAGAATTGAAGAAGAACTCGGTGACAGCGCTGAATTTGTGGGTGTCAAAGCGTTCGCAAATCGTAAATTCTAAAAAAAGTTAAAAAAATTAAAAATTTAGCCTATCTAATAAGATAGGCTTTTTTTTCGTCAAAAATTCCCGCGTAAAAATTTTCGATTTTTGCCCTCTTTATATATAGGGGGAAATTTTGTGAACTCACTAAAAAGCATGGCAAAAATGGAAGATGAAGTGAACGTTATTGCGTCAATCTATAATCATAAAGTTTTCAATATCATCCATAATACCCAATCAACTTTCATACCCAATAATCTACTTTATGTTCATCGCGTGGAAGAAGCTTTAAGCGCGCTTGATGGGCACCTCCAAGAATTGATTAAGAACGATTTCATCAACCGCCATTCTCCTAACTGGTGGAAGCCGCTTTACCCATGCAAATATTATCTGAAATTAAGATATAAAGCGGTGAGTTCCTTTCTGATGCATTTCTATGGTTAAACATTTCTGGTCTTTGTTTATGGCATTATTAATACTCCTCATCCCTTTCTTGTTCCAACAAGGGAACCTTCTATATACCAAAAGCCGTAGAAACGCATCTTCTTCCCCCATCCTTTTTACGAGTTCAACTTTATATGGACCATATGAAGCAGGTGACGAAGCGACTTTTACTTGGTCATATACGAATGTGTCAGGAATAAACTATAGTTCGGTCAACGATTACATCATCCTCGATTGTCCCTCTTATTCTTCTGTTCCTTTCCATACTAAGAGAGTGGGTAAACACGCTTTACCAGCAGGTTCATCTCAAACCTGTTCTTTTACATACAAGATATCGTCTGCGAGATTTAATACCGAATCAGGCATCATCATTAGGGTCGGCGTGCATTATGCCAATTCATATCTTTCTCTTCTCGAAAAGAGAATAAGACCAATAGATAGCAGGACCATCAATCCACTTAATTATCGTTCCTCCCCATATGTGATTAGAGAACGATCTTTCTATTTTAAGGATATTGATGTTGAGGAGAGTTTCTTATTCGATGAATATCGCGATTACGTAGAATGCGACGAGTATAATCGCCTTCTCTTTGGCAATCTCTCGTTTAAATATAGTTATCCAACCTCTTTATCATATCAATCAGCGTCGATCAAATTTATGGATCCCGAGAATCTATTTCCTTCTATTAGAAAAGATGGTGATGGATATCGTTACCTTTCTATTAATCTCGTTGAAAAAGAAGGGAGAGTAGTCGTGGATTTTCCATCGCTATATTATAATCCAGTAACTTTAGTGACAAATGATCAAGGAATCGGAAATAAAACCCGATATCTCTATGTCCCAAAAGGGAAGAGCAAAAAACTAAAAGAATACGAGTTCATCATAGAAGCGAGAGGGTTAGGAATTAATAAAACCAGTTTCTCTCATTGTTTAGAAACATCGATCTCTCCTTTCTATCTAGGAGATTGTCTCGATGCGGACTACTGCGTCATCGGAGGAATTAAAGAATGATCATCATTTTTATTGCTTTGCTCTTCATCTTGTTGAGTTTTAGTTTCTTCTCTTTTTCTTTTGCGGTACACGGGATCAATCGCCTCGTGATAAACGCGCCGAGAACGATATTTGAATACGGCGTTGTGGCAAGCGAAAACGGAGACCCATATTACGACCAAGAAGAGATTAAAA
>JAFZVO010000052.1 GCA_017617775.1 Bacilli bacterium
GACATCGATTTGTTTATCTACAGCGGTATGCACCATTGCGGCTTCATATTTTGGGTAACTTTCAAGCATCACAGATTCTTTGTGTGATGGAAGGTTCAAATATAATTCTTCCGCGATGAATGGAGTGTATGGATAGATGAGTAAGATGATATCTTTCAAACACTTGTAGAGGATTTGATAAGTGGTATTTTTCTTTTTCTCATCACTACCATTAAGAGAGACTTTGCTCATCTCGAGATATTGACCACAGTAGTCGTCATAGACGAAATTATAGAGGTGTCCACTGGCGGCATTGAAGTCGTATTTATCCATATTTCTTTTAACCTTCTCAATCGTGTCATTGAGTCTGTTAATGATCCATTGATCAATTGGGGAGAAATCGTTCTTGTTAAGCTCTTCTACTTTGAAATCTTCTGGCAAGACGCTTAAGACATAACGGGCAGAGTTCCAGATTTTATTTAAATAGTTACTAGAAGCTTCCACTCTCGATTCGATATAACGCATATCTTGACCAGGTGTGGAATTGGTTGTCATGAAATATCTTAACGCGTCCGCGCCATATTTAGCGATGACATCCATCGGATCAACACCATTTCCTAATGTCTTTGACATCTTACGGCCTTTTTCATCTCTGATTAAGCCATGGATCAAACAATCTTCAAATGGACGGTCGTTGTTCATATGCAAGGATTGGAAGATCATGCGGGAGACCCAGAAGAAGATGATATCGTATCCAGTCACTAAACACTGGGTTGGGAAATATCTTTCAAAATCCGCTGTCTTATTTGGCCAGCCTAACGTGGAGAATGGCCATAAGGCAGAGGAGAACCAAGTATCTAAGACATCGCTTTCTTGCTCATAGTTCTCGATATCTTTTGGAGGATCCATGCTGACGACAACTTCTCCAGTTTGCTTATTATAATAAGCAGGGATGCGGTGACCCCACCATAATTGACGGGAGATACACCAGTCTTCAATATTGTTCATCCAGTTGGTGAAGATCTTTTCAAATCTTCCGGGAACGAAGTTTACGTTATTCTTTCCTTTTTGATTCTTTAAAGAAGCTTCCGCGAGAGGTTTCATCTTCACAAACCATTGCTTGGAGAGCATTGGCTCCACGACTGCATCACTTCTTTCTGAGTGACCCACTGGGTGGACTAATTTCTCTTGTTTGATGAAGTTACCGGCATTCTTAATATCTTCTAATAAGACTTTACGGCATTCAAATCGATCTAATCCTTGATATTTGCCACACCTCTCATTCATCGAAGCATCTTTGTTAAAGATGATGGGTTTTGGGAAACCATATTTCTCACCGATGATGAAGTCGTTTGGATCGTGAGCAGGTGTACATTTCATCGCGCCTGTTCCGAATTCGACATCGACATATTCGTCTCCAATCACTGGTAATTCATCGCCATTCGCGGGGTTGATAACCTTTTTACCGATATATTTGGTATATCTTTCATCTGTGGGGTTCACGACCACGCAGACATCACCGAACATCGTTTCTGGACGAGTTGTCGCGACGATTAAATATTCATCACTACCCACGACTGGGTATTTGAAATAATACATATATCCTTCATCATCCTTATGGATGACTTCGACATTAGATAAGGCTGTCTGTTGGACTGGATCCCAGTTGATGATTCTTTCACCTTGATAGATGAGACCTTCTTCATAGAGTTTGACGAACACTGTTCTAACCGCATAATTAAGACCTTCATCAAGAGTGAATCTTTCTCTCGTATAATCGAGCATTAAGCCCATTGTTCGCCACTGATTATGGATGTTGGCAGCGTATTCATCTTTCCACCCCCAAGCAGCTTTTAAGAAGTCTTCTCTAGAGATACGCGTGACATCCACTCCACTCTTATAGAGTTTTTCCATAACCTTGGCTTGGGTGGCAATACCCGCATGGTCCATACCAGGGAGATAGAGAACATCATATCCTAGCATCTTCTTATATCTAGCGATGATATCTTGAAGGGTATTATCCCATGTATGTCCCAAATGTAATTTACCAGTGACATTTGGTGGAGGGATGACGATGCAATATGGTTTTTTAGATAAATCGCCCGCGGTGAAATAGCCTTTACTTAACCAAGTATCATACTTTCCTTCTTCGACCTTCTTATGGTCATATCTTTTTTCTAGCATACTTCTACCTCCATAAAATAAAAGCGTCCTTAATCTCTAAGGACGCATATATTGCGCGGTACCACCTTAGTTCTAGATATATAATATCTAGCCCTTCATTAGTTATATCCTCCTAAGCGACCCTTCATCCCTTCCACTTGTCGAACTCACACCTACATCGACTCTCTCTTTAATGGAAGACTGGATTACTTCCTCTTAATCATCGGACGTTATTATTGTAAATAATTATAAATTATGTTCAAGTAAAATATTTTTAATATATGAGATTGGCTCTTCTGTGACATCCACACCTAATTTCTTAAATGTATTTAAGTCAACATCGGAAAGAATGTTGGATGAATGGACTTGAGCCGTCCTCAAATTTGGTAATTGCTTTAATGCGATATCTGCGAGCGGATTGGTGTTCGCTTGGATTGCTAAAGCGATAAGAGCCTCTTCAGCGTGCATACGTGGATTGTTGTTATGAAGACCTTCGGTCTTAAGTTTACAGATTGGTTCCACAACGCTTGGAGAGATGAGATACATCGAATCATCGATATTTCCTAATGTCTTTAAGGCGTTGAGTAA
>JAFZVO010000053.1 GCA_017617775.1 Bacilli bacterium
TTGGATCCTTGCTTCGTAAAGCGGACAAATGGGCTAAACCCATGAAATATTCGTCCCAAGAAATGTTTGATGAATTCATATTCGTCACCTCTTCTATTTATAATATATAAAAGAATGTCGCAATAAAAGAAATTATCATATATAATTTAATTAACATAGGTACATAGAAAGTACCATTTAGGAGGAATCTTTACACTATGGAGAACAAAGTAGTAGCAATGATTCTTGCCGGGGGAAAGGGAACTAGACTACAGAACTTGACGAAGAAGAACGCCAAGCCTGCGGTTTCTTTTGCTGCAAAATATCGCATCATTGACTTCCCGATCTCCAACTGCGCGAATAGTGATATCAACACAATCGGCATTTTGACTCAATATGAATCAACTTTCCTTGACAGCTATATCGGCAACGGCGAGAAATGGGGATTAAACGGCGTCCGCTGTTTAATGAGTTCTTTGGCCCCAAGACAAACCGAAGAAGGCGCGGCGTGGTACAGTGGTACTGCGGATGCAATTGCCCAAAACATCTATTGGCTAGACCAACAGAAACCTGATTATGTCGTCATCCTTTCTGGTGACCATATCTATCGCACGACATATAACGATATGATTGCATTGCACATCAATAACAAAGCGGATTGTACAATTTCTGTCATCAATGTCGACAAGAAAGAAGCATCCCGTTTCGGTATTATGACCACAGATGCGAAAGGCAATATTATCAAATTTGAAGAGAAACCAAAGTACCCAACTAGCACTTTAGCGAGTATGGGTGTCTATTGTTTCACATGGACAACATTAAGAGAATATCTCATCAAAGATATGAAGAATCCAGAGTCATCTCATGACTTCGGTAACGATATCATCCCGCAGATGCTCAAGAATAAGAAAAAACTAATGGCCTATCAATTCCAAGGATATTGGAGAGATGTCGGGACATTAGCTTCTCTCCATGCGGCGAATATGGACGTGGCGTTAAATAGAGAGAATATCAATCTTTTCAACAACGATCTTCGTACCCGTATCTATACCAAAGATACTAACTCCATGCCTCAATATGTCGGTAGCAGCGCGTTGATTACAAACTCCGTGGTCAACCAAGGCGCGATTGTCCTCGGCGATTGCGATGCATGTGTCATCTCTAACGAAGTGATGATTGAAAAAGGCGCGAAAATTGATCACTCAGTGATTATGGAAGGCGCGATTATTAAGAAAGGCGCGGTTGTGCATAACGCGATCATTGGCCCAGGTGCGGTGATTGAAGAAAAAGAAAAAGTTAATACTGATAGCAACGCGATTATTTTGGTGAGCTGATATGAAAAGAGCAATTGGATTTTTAAATTTACATGCAAACCCATCATTAGGCAAACTCACTGAAGGCAGAACTTTTGGTTCTGTGACTTTCCTCGGCCGTTACGCCTTAATGGATTTCGTCTTATCAAACTTCTCCAACTCCGATATCAATAAAACTGAGATCTTGGTGGAGAGATTCTATGACTCCGTCCGTAGCCATATTTCCAATGGCAATGTTTGGGTCAGCAACACAAAGACTGGTTTTATTAGACCAGTATTAAATGAAAAACATGTGAACGATCAACAGAATACTGATATTTCTAACATCATGGAAAATATCCCGATGAGCGCGATCACTGAAGACTATGTCGTCGTCGCCTCTCCACAATTCTTGATGTCTATTGACTACCGTGAAGTTTTAAGACAACACGGCGACAATGCCGCGGGTATCACAGTCATTTATACCAAGACCAAAGATCGTGAACGTTTCCAGGGTTGTGATAGCATCGTCGTTGATAAAGATGGCTATGTCCGTCGTTTCAACAAGACGAATAATGAAGGTGAAGAAGAAGTCAACATTCCTCTTGAATCCTATGTTTTCTCAAAAGATGTCTTCATCGGATTATTACAATTCTCAAGAGAAATATCTAATACCAAAACAACGATTAGAAAGATGGTGGAGCTATACGCTAACAACCACATGACAGCCGTTAAAGGCTATGAATTCAAAGGCATGGTTGTCCCGATTCTCTCCCTCAATCAATATGTTGAAGAATCATTTAAATTACTACAGAACAAGAATCGTAAACAACTCTTTGATCCCGAGTGGCCAATTTATACTACAACGCATAATACAGTTCCTGCGCGTTATGGCGATAATGCCGTTGTCAATAACTGCTTCGTCGCAAATGGTTCATATATTAAAGGAACAGCGAAGAACTGCATCATTTCCCGTGATGTTGTCATCGATGAAGGCGCGGTTGTTGAAGATTGTATTCTTTTCACCAACACATATATCGGCCAAAGAGTGACTTTAAAACATGCGGTCACCGATAAGAATGTCGTCATTAATGATGTGAAGAAACTCTCTGGTGACGAAACCGATTATCTACTCATTGCTAAGGGAGCGAAGATCTAATGAAGATCACATTTATTGCTTCTGAAGCAAATCCTTTCATCAAAACAGGTGGTCTTGCTGATGTCGTCTATTCATTAGCGGAGCAATATGTTTTAGACAAACATGAAGTCAACATTCTCGTTCCATTTTATTCCAAGATTAAGAGAAACATTTTCATCAATGTTGATTATCTCGGTTCCTTTAGAATGATGCTCAGTTGGAAAGAGGTTGAAGTCAAGCTATGTCGCGGAAAATATCACGGAATTACATATTATTTCGTCGAAAATGACATTTATTTTGACCGTGGGCAAATATATGGTGAAGGTGACGATGGCGAGAGATTTGCCTTCTTCACAATGGCCTGTATTGAAATTTTAAAGAGATTCAGCATCAAATCCGACATCATCCATCTCCATGACTGGCAAGTGGGTATGTTCCCATGTGTTGTCAAAGAGAATAACGACCCATATTTCGCGAAGAGTAAATTCGTCTATACCATCCACAACCCTGCTTTCCAAGGTATCTACGGATCAGAGTTTATCCTCTCCTATTATGGAGTTCCACGCGAATGCTTTGAAAACGGTAATATCGAGATGTTCGGTCAATGTTCTACATTAAAAGCTGGCATTGTCTATAGCGATAAGATTACAACTGTTTCTCCAACTCATCGTGAAGAATTATTAACACGAGAGGGGAGCATGAATCTCGACTTTGTTCTCTCAACACGTAAGAAGGACTTTGTCGGTATCCTCAACGGTATCGATAACCAAGAATTTTCTCCTGAGCATGACAAGGTTTTAGCCGCAACCTACAACAAGAACAATTTCTATAGTAAGAAACTTCTCAATAAAGAGGCCTTATTAAAGAGATTTGGCTTACAGAACTTGGGTTTACCAGTCTTTGGTTTAGTCTCGCGTTTGACTTGGCAAAAAGGGATGGATCTCATCTATCCATTAGTGAGAACATTAGCGCCTCGTGGCTGTGTATTTGTCTTCCTCGGAAGCGGTGAATATGGCCATGAACAAGGCCTTGAACAACTCCATCGCGAGTTCCCTGACAAGGTCGGTATCTATATTGGATATAACGATGAAATTGCTCACCTCATCTATGGAGGCGCGGATTTCTTCCTCATGCCATCCTTATTTGAACCATGCGGTCTCAGTCAGATGATCTCAGAAGCCTATGGGACACTTCCAATCGTCCGTCAGACGGGTGGTCTTAAAGACTCCGTCATTTGTTATGACGGCAAGAATATAGACAAGGCAAACGGTTTCGGCTTTGCGGATAACAACGCTGATGAATTCATTAGAGTCTGCAATTATGCCTTTGACAATTACTGGAATTTACCGACGCGAAAGAAACTCATCAAGAATGCAATGGAAACCGATAATTCTTGGAAAAAGAGTGCGGAAAAATACATCGAAGTGTACGAAAGCATCAAGAAATAATCCGTTATCCATTTGTATTTATACAAACTAAATCTTGAAATAATGCCCCCAATTAGATAAAGTATTTCTAATTGCGGGGTTTTATTTATGGGATACGATTTTACTAACGTTGAAAAGAAATGGCAAAAATACTGGAAAGAACATGAGACATTCAAAACTGATGTCTATGATTTTTCCAAACCGAAATTTTACGCCCTCGACATGTTCCCATACCCAAGCGGAGTTGGTCTTCACGTCGGCCATCCAGAAGGATATACAGCAACAGATATCGTCTCTCGTATGAAGAGAATGCAGGGGTATAATGTCCTTCACCCAATGGGATACGACTCTTTCGGTCTCCCTGCTGAACAATACGCGATTCAAACTGGCAACAATCCAGCGATATTCACCAAAGAAAATATTAAATATTTCCAGAGTCAACTCGATGAACTCGGTTTTGATTATGACTGGGACAAGGTGGTTTATACGAGCGACCCAGATTTCTATAAATGGACCCAGTGGATCTTTAAGAATCTCTATTTAGATGGCTACGCTAAATACATTGAGATGCCGGTTAACTGGTGTGAAGAACTCGGTACAGTCTTATCTAATGACGAAGTCATTGATGGGAAGAGTGAAAGAGGTGGATACCCAGTCGTGAGAAAATACCTAAAACAATGGGTTATCGACCAAGTCCAATTCGCCGAAGAGCTCCTCTCTGGCTTAGATAAGATTGATTGGCCAGAATCTACTAAAGAGATTCAGAGAAACTGGATCGGCAAGAGCATCGGCGCTTCTGTTGATTTTAAAATCAAAGGTACGGATAAAACATTTACAGTCTTCACGACGAGATGCGATACGCTTTTTGGAGCGACATACTGCGTCCTTTCTCCAGAGCATGAACTCGTCAAACAAATCACGAGCAAAGAGCAGCTCGATGAAGTGAATAAATATGTGGAAGCGGCTTCTCGTAAGAGCGAACTCGAGCGAACAGCGAATAAAGAGAAAACAGGTGTTTTTACAGGCGCATACGCGATTAACCCAGTGAACGACAAAGAAATTCCAATCTATATCAGCGATTATGTGCTCTCGAGCTATGGTACAGGCGCGATTATGGCAGTTCCTGCTCATGATAGTAGAGACTATGCCTTCGCGAAGAAATTTGGTTTAGATATCATCCAAGTCTTAGAAGGTGGAGATATCACTATAGAAGCTTATGAAGGAGATGGTAAACACATCAATTCTGGCTTCCTAAATGGCTTAGGTAAACAAGAAGCGATTAATAAGATGATTGCTTTCCTTAAAGAAAAAGGTATTGGAGAACAGAAGATCAATTACAAGTTTAGAGAATGGATCTTCGCGAGACAGAGATATTGGGGTGAACCTGTTCCAGTCGTCCATATGGACGATGGTTCTATCCATGTCCTTGATGACAACGAACTTCCTCTCGTCTTACCAGTTCTTGATGATTACAGTTCCAAAAACGGCAAAGCTCCTTTGGAGAACGCTGAAGAGTGGAAACAATATACATATAATGGCGTGCACGGCGTAAGAGAAACATCAACAATGCCAGGTAGTGCGGGTAGTTCATGGTATTTCCTCCGTTATGTCGACCCACATAATAACGATGTCTTCTGCGACAAGAAATTAGCGGATCACTGGCTACCAGTCGATTTATATATCGGTGGACCAGAACATGCGGTCGGTCATTTGATCTATTCCCGTATTTGGACTAAATATCTCTATAAAAAAGGACTTATTTCCTTTGATGAACCATTCAAGAAGTTGGTCCATCAAGGCATGATTCTCGGCGCGAATAATATCAAGATGGGCAAGAGATATCCAGAGTTCGTCGTCAATCCAAGCGATGTGGTGCGTGAGCATGGCGCGGATACATTACGTCTATACGAAATGTTTATGGGACCTCTTGAAGCGAGCAAACCTTGGTCAAATCAAGGTGTAGAGGGAGCACATCGATTCCTGGATAGGGTCTATCGTATCATCGTCGAAAGCGATGCGGTCACTGATGAACCTACTCCAGAATTAGACTTTGTCTACAATCAGACAGTGAAAAAAGTCACTGACGATTTTGAATCGTTGAACTTTAATACAGCGATCAGTCAGATGATGGTCTTCGTCAATGAGGTTTATCGTATTAATAAAATTAATAAGGAATACGCTGAAGGATTTGTAAAACTCATTTACCCAATCATCCCTCACCTCGGTGAAGAGATGTGGGAGAAACTTGGTCATAGCGACACAATCACTTATGAACCATGGCCAAAATATGATGAATCTAAACTCGTCAAATCGACAGTGAAGATGGCGGTTTCCGTGAATGGTAAATTAAGAGACACCATCGAAGTCGCTTTAGATTTAGATAATGCGGAAGTAGAGAAGATTGCTCTTTCTAGCGAAGCTGTCAAACGTCATGTTGAAGGTAAAGAGATTAAGAAGATCATCGTTGTGAAAAACAAGATTGTGAATATTGTGGCAATTTAATTATGAAATTAGCAGTGGATGTCGGAAATACTACAATCGCCTTAGGATTGTTCAATACTACGCTTGTTGAAAAGATTATTATTTCAACAGATTTGAACAAGGCACAGGATGATTTTTTCCTATTGCTATCCCCATTATTTAAAGAGAAAAACATTGAGAGGAAAGAGGTTAATAGCATCGTCTATTGTTCCGTTGTTCCCCAAGTGGATGAAGGCCTCAAAGGAGCCCTTAATGAATTATTTCCAAGCGCGAGTATGCTGACGGTCAATTCTTCATTAAAAACATCGTTTGACATCAATGTTCAAAATCGTGGAGAGATCGGTGGAGATTTGCTCGCTGATCTAGAAGGCGCATATCGTTTATATGGCTATCCAACTCTCATCGCTGATTTAGGTACGGCGACAAAGATCCTTTCTCTTAATGACAGAGGAGAATTCACCACTTGCTTAATCATTCCCGGGATGGATATCTCTGCTTCTTTGCTTTCGAATAAAGCTGCTTTGCTTCCATCTGTTGGGCTTGAAGAAGTGAAACCGATTACAGAGTGCAATAACACCATCGATGCGATGAAAGGCGGTATTGTATACGGCCATCTTGAGATGGTGGATGGTTTATTATCTCGTTATGAAAAAGCCCTTGGTTATAAATGTAAACACATCATTACTGGAGGGGCCACTCATAACATCGAAAAATATTTAAAAGAAGACTATATAGTCAATTATGATCTAGTGCTGTTTGGACTAATTGAACTATTGAATAACAATGCAAAATGAGGAGATTTTTATGAAGAAGGATGTAAAATACGCGAAATTAACAAAGAAGTATGAAAAACCTTTGATGGACAACCTTAAAGGTCTTGTCGCGATTGATTCAACTTATGATGAAGCGACAGTCAGCGCGAAGAATCCGTTTGGTGAAGGGGTCAGCAAGGCTCTCAAATACTTTGAAGAATTAGCGAAGAAAGATGGCTTTAAAGTCACTAATTACGACAATAAAGTCGTGGAGGCTATCGTTGGTGAAGGAAAGAAGAATATCACCATCATGGCTCACGCGGATATCGTTCCTGTTGGAACTGGCTGGTCACAAGATCCTTTCCAAGTCGTTGAGAAGAAAGGTGTGGTCTATGGTCGCGGTGTCGCGGATGACAAAGGACCATTATTATCCGCATATTATGGTTTATTAGCCTTAAAAGATAATAATTTGCTCGGCAATTATCGCGTTAGATTTTTAGTCGGCGGTAATGAAGAGAGCGGCTCTTTATGCATGGAGCATTATTTCCATACTTTAAAGAAAGAAGCTCCAACTTATGGCTTCTCTCCTGATAGTGACTTTCCAGTCGTATTCGCCGAGAAAGCAATCATGAATTTTGAAGTAAGAAAGAAGGTTAAAATCCCTGGGCTTATTTCCCTTAAGGGAGGAACAGCCTTTAATTCTGTCATTGAACTAGCCACGATGCAGATTGAACTCAATGATGATATCGTCCCCTTCCTCGTGAAGAATTACCCAGATGCAGAAATCTTAACGAGAGATGATATCGTCAATATCACCTTTCACGGTAAAGCTGCCCATGGCAGTACCCCTCAACTCGGTGTTAACGCTGGGATGAGAGCTATTAAGTGTTTAGCGGATTATACACAGAACAAGGATTTGCTCAAAATCGTTGAATGCTATTCTGATGTCTACGGCAAAGGTTGCCGCGCGACTGGATACTCACACGATATGGGCCAGAATTCCTTGAATGTTGGTTTGATTGATTATAAAGATGAAGAAATATCATTAGTGATTAACTTCCGTTTTGTGGAAACTTGTAATGCGGCTGACTTGAAGAGCAATATCATCGCCGCGTCTCGTCCACTCAATGTGAAGTTCTCTCTTGCCTCTCCTCTTCTCTATTTCAAAAAAGACAGCCCATTAATTAAAACTCTTGTTAATGCCTATCGCGTTGAAAGTGGAGATTATGAAACTGAACCTCTAGCCATAGGCGGGGGAACTTACGCTAAAGAGACGAGTAATACAGTCGCCTTCGGACTAGAATATCCAGGTTGGGATTCCAAAATGCATTCTGTTGGCGAGCAGATTAAAGTTGAAGCTCTCTATCAAGGGATGGCTATCTACGCGAGAGCGATTCATGATTTAGGACAATTAATCGAAAATGAGAACTAAATTCAAAGCCTGGGCAGAACCTTATATCAACGAACATCAAGACATCTGTGTTGATGCTTTATCTATGCAGAACATTGATAATTTGTATTTAGAAATCGGTTCTGGTAAAGGCTTGTATTTAGTGACGATGGCGAAGAAATTCCCAGATCGTAGTTATGTCGGCGTGGAAAGAAATGTCACATGTGCAGGATACCTCGCCAAAAAAATCGTAGAGGGAGAAGTCGCCAATGCTAAGCTTTGCTTTATGGATGCCGAGAAACTCCTCGTGGATGTAAAAGAACATTCATTAAAGCATGTCTTCCTCAATTTTTCAGATCCATGGCCAAAGAAAAGACACAACACACGCCGTCTCACTTCCGAGAGATTCATTCCTTTGTACCAAAGAGTGATGGCGCATGGCGGTGAGATCATTTTAAAAACAGATAATAGAGAATTATTTGATTTTTCAAAAGAGAACATCTTAAATAACGGATTCTCATTGATGTTTGAAGATTTAGATTATCAACTAGACGAAGAAA
>JAFZVO010000054.1 GCA_017617775.1 Bacilli bacterium
AATCAAGGAATGGGTGTAGATATTTAAAGTAGTGGTGACATCGGAATGACCTAATATCTCCGAGAGAGTTTTAATATCCATTTTATTTTCTAATGCGCGTGTCGCGAATGTATGTCTTAATGAATGGAAGCTCACATATCTGAGATGCGCGGCTTTTAATATCCTTCGTAGTCTCCAGACGATGACCTTATCAGTCAGTTCGCTCCCGTCATTATGAGAGATGACATATTTGCTCTTACGATTCCTTTTCATCTCTTTAAACTTTTCTATGAGGAAAGAGGGGAGAGGGATTTCTCTTATTGATTTATCAGTCTTTGGGGTGTCGGTCACATAATACCAACGTCCATTTTCATCGGTTGTTTTATATCTCGTTTTATTGATGCTCATAATCCCCGTTCTTAAATTGATATCTTTAAATGTTAAAGCGGTCACTTCTCCTAGTCGTAGGCCTGTATATAGAACGAGGATATAGACGAAGTATTCTGGATTATTTTGTTTATCGAGATAGTTTTCAAATTTGATCTGCTCATCTCGCGTTAAGACGCGGAGCTTATCATCTTTCTTATCCGGGATTCTTTTGATTCTACGCGTGGGATTGTAATCTAGTATCTCATAATCTTCCGCGTAGGCGAATGATTGTCTTAATACCCCGATACAGCTATTGAGAGAAGACGAGGAGAGAGGCCGATGAGTGGCCTCGCTGATCATGTCCCTCAGGATGTTGACCCAGTGTTGGATATCTCTTGGGGTGATGTCCTTCACGTCGATATCTTTCCAATACGGATAGACATAGGTTCGAAGGATCGATTCATAACGTAGTAAAGTGCGTTTTTTGATTTCGTGACGATGATGTTCATAAAGCCATTCGTCAACGAGTTGTTGTAATGTCATATGTTTTATTCTCCTTTACTGTAAATATAACAAAAGAATAATGGATAGATATGCAAAAATCTTTTTGAGAAACCTTATACAAATTTCTATTATCAAAACAATTTGAAAAATGATTTAACAAAGTTAAAAGAAAAAGCGAATATATAAAAAACTCATATTGAATGATTTTGATATATAAAAATCTTTATATTCTTTCTACATATACGTATATGATAATACTGTAGCCAGAAAGGAGTGACCTCATGAACGAATTATTAATCAGTCGTAACTATCAAGAACTCGCTCTTTTTGAATGCGGTGATGAGGAATGCGTGAAGAGCAAAGCGATTGTTCTCTCCAAGAAGGATTATCACTTATTCCATTATGTTGTCTCCGGACATGGCATCTTAATCCTTAATAAAAAAGAATACCATCTCGGAAAGGGCGACATCTTCTTCATCCCCCGCCAAACCGACGCGATCTACTTCCCGGATAAAGAAGACCCCTGGCATTACCGTTGGATTGGGTTCGATGGTTCAAAAGCGGATGAATATTTATCGAGTTTGAATATCACAATAGATAATCCAATCGTCAGTGATAGCGGGAAGAAATATCTCAAATATTTCAATGCGATTGTCACAAGCTATGGAGAAAGAGGGTATCTCGATGTCCTCGCCTTGGGAAACGCTTATCAACTCTTCGGAGAGATGCTCCTCACCAGAGAAGAAGTTGCCGGTATCTCCAGTGTGAAAGCGACAGTGGAACAGGCCAAAGCCTTCATCAACAACAATTATCAGTTCGATATCACGATCAAAGATATCGCGAAGAATGCGAAGACCGCGCCTAACTATTTATCCACGATATTCCATAAGGAAGAAGGGATGTCGACAAAGAAATATCTCACAAGAGTGAGAATGGAAAATGCGAAGCAACTATTATTAACCGGTCACTTCAAGGTCAAAGAGGTGGCAGAGAGAGTGGGATATGATAATCAACTTCACTTCTCAGCGGCCTTCAAGGCATACTATGGCAAATCCCCATTGGCATTAAGCCAAGAGGTCAATATAAAAGAATTAAAATAGGAGTAAATGTATGGAAGACAACAAATTAGTGTTAACACTCATACACCGCATCGAACTCTCTCCAGAGTATGCGGAGAAAACAACGGGTAAGAAAGTGGGTTCAATGAATGAAGAATCCCTCGACATCTTCCGTTTCCAACAAGATGCCGCCCACAAATATGGACTCAAATGTACGATTCAAATCACCTATGCTTCTCTGTTCAATCAAGCGGCGATTGATGAGGCGATTCGTTATCGCAGAGAATACGGTGATGAAATCGGTTTGACTCTCCTCGGATTACCATGTCCAGAGTTCAAGGCGAAATATAAGACTGAAGACTTCTGCTTATGGATGTTCTCCGATGATAAGAAGAAAGAGATTATCGATGATGTATTCGGCAAATTCTATGAATGCTTCGGTTATTATCCAGTCTCCACATCCTGCTATTTCTTAGATGCTTTCTCCATCAACTATATCAAAGAGAAATATCCATCCGTGAAATGCGCGGTGGCGGCGTGTTGGGAAGAAGGTCCAAAAGCCTATCATACCTGCAATAACTCCTGGTATACCTTTATGGATGGTGGACCTTGGAATCCTTGGATTCCATCAAAAGAAAATAGCCATTGCCCAGCGATGAATA
>JAFZVO010000055.1 GCA_017617775.1 Bacilli bacterium
CCACGGAATCGATGGACTCCAGCCCGTACTCACTGTTCAGATAACGTACCGGTAGGCCGAGGAAGCCGAAGATGGTTGCCGCGATCACCACACCGGCGATCGCCACCGCCCGCTTTTTGTTCACGGACGTCGGATTATATCCTTCTATTTATTCTTTGCAAAACAATTACAAACTCGCTTTAGCGAATAAAGAATCTTTAGTTGTCGGTGGTGATATCATCAATGATCTTTTAAGAAAAGGACACGGACAACTATTCCCAATTGATAGTGAACATTCCGCGTTATGGAAATGCTTAAAAGTTGATGATCAAAATGTTGATAAACTCGTGATCACCGCCTCTGGTGGAGCGTTTAGAAAGCTATCCCGTGATCAGTTAAGTGATGTCAAAGCCAGCGATGCTTTGAAACATCCAACCTGGAAGATGGGACCAAAGATTACGATTGACTGCGCCACAATGGTGAACAAATCTTTTGAAGTTATTGAAGCTTATTATTTATTCGGCTATGATTATGAACATATAGACATTTTGCTCCACGATGAATCAATGATTCATTCACTGGTCAAATATCGTGACGGGACATATCGTGCGGAAGTCTCTCACCCCGATATGCGTAACCCGATTCGCTTCGCTCTTTATGAAGGAAATATTCCTTTTGATACTGAGGTGGCAGATGACTACCATAAATACGGTCCATACCATTTCCATGATTTCGATATCTCTCGTTATCCTGTTGTGAAACACGCTCGAACAGTAATGGAAAAAGGTGGCACTTATGGAGCGGTCTTCAACGCTTCTAATGAGGTGGCGGTCAGAGCCTATCTTAAAGATGAGATTCCGTTCCTCGCGATTGAATCGTTGATCGATCGAGTCATGAACGAGCATCAAAATCAAAAAGCAAAAGACTATCAAACATTATTAAATATTGACCGTAAAACGCGTCAATATGTCCGAGAACTGATTGAGAAAGGAGAATATTAATGGCGTTTTTATCAATTGTTGGTTATATCCTATTATTCATCCTCTGTTTATCAGTTTTAATCGTCGTTCATGAAGCTGGTCATTTCGCGATGGCTAAAGCTTTTAACGTCTACTGTTTAGATTTTTCAATCGGCTTTGGACCAGCCTTATTCCATAGGAAGAGAAAGAACGGCGAAACATATTTCTCGATTCGTGCCTTCCCTCTTGGAGGCTATGTCTCAATGTATGGAGAGGGAGTTGAACTCCCTGAAGGAGTGGAAGTACCACCTGAACGAAGCTTTGAGAACATCAAGAAGTGGAAGAGAATAATTATTCTCTTTGCGGGTGTCTTTAATAACTGTATCCTCGCCTTAATCATCTTCTTTATCTCCGAAGCAGCGTGCATCCAAAAATCATTCGTCTATTACCAACAAGAAGCGAGTTCTCAAACGGTCTGCTTTAGGATCGATGCCAAAGAAGATTCAGCAGCCTCAAAGGCGGGCATTACTGCCGGTGAATGGAATGAATATACGAGAATCCATTCCAATGATGAGAATGAATATTTTGCCTCTAGTTTTATCCTAGATAAAGAAGCGGTTTTAACATATCAGAATGATACGACAGAGAAAGTCGCCGCGGTTGTGAAAACTGATGAACTCACTTTTGTGAATAAAGATTTCCAAACTAATCTTCATTTCTATACTTTAACTGACGCGAAGAAATCGACAGTGTTTGATGGCATTGATTTAGATGATGAAATCACCGCCTCTAATTCTGCGATTAAAACTATTTCCTTTAATGTGACCACTGTGACATTAGATCGTGGTGAAGATGATAGTGTAGTTGAAAAAGAGAGAAAAGTTAGTAACTTTTCCATCGGGCGAAAACTCAATGATGATCAAACTTGGTCATTTGAAGATAGTGGCCTCACCTTCTACATCTGGGAGAGATATAACTCATTCGGAGATGTAGTTCAAAATACTTTTGTCGATTTCGGTTATTCCGCGGGTGTTATTTATCGTTCACTCGGCTCATTATTCGTCAGCGCGGAGAACTGGAAGAATGTCGGTGGTATTATCTCTATCGGTGTCCAGACATCCAACATTTTAGCGAATATGGGGATTGGCAGGTTTCTCTATGTCTGGGCATTAATCTCTGTCAACTTGGCAATTATTAATTTATTACCATTCCCAGGACTTGATGGATGGCAAATCCTCGTTCTTGTCGTGGAGATGGTCGCCCATCGCGAGATACCTGAAAAGGTGAAGAATATTGTTTCGATTGTCGGCTTAGTGTTACTCATGGCGTTAGCCGCACTCATATTAGTGAAAGATATTATAGGGTTATTCTGATGAAAGATAAGATGATACGTTTCCTCACGAGCATCGGGATTGAGAATCTCGATGATTTCGATATGGATTTCGATCTTCTTTCCTATGATTTATTTGAACCCAAAAAACTCAATATGATGGTGGTGAAGCAAACCCCATGGACTTATGAACTGATCAGGGAACTTCAAGACCACCTCGTCAATATTGAATATAAATATTCATTACGATTCTCCTATATGAATAAACCAGATAGAGAGAATGTCATCTCTTTATTTAATGACTGGTATCAAACGATTTATCGTCTTCCTAATGAAGTAGAGATCATCTTCGATGAGGAAGAGGAAAATGGTTTGCTATTCCTCTTTAAAGATGAAGAACAACAAGATAAATATAAATATCCGTTAAAAGACTTTAAAGATTTTCTCTATTTCCTCGGATACGATTTCCTACTTAAAACTGAAATTAGAAAAGTGGAAGAAGTGGAGAAAATTAATATCTCCAAAAAAGAGATGCGTACATTAGAGAAGAACATCGCAAAAGAAGCAGAAGCC
>JAFZVO010000056.1 GCA_017617775.1 Bacilli bacterium
CAACGCTTAAAACTTTCTAAGATTACCAGTGAAGAATTCGAAGCGGAAGATCACCGTAAAATCCTCATCGGAATGGCTAAAGATATCCGCGTCATTATCATCAAACTCGCGGATAGATTACATAATTTAAGAACTTTAGGCGCTCTTTCTAAAGAAAGACAAATCGCTTTGTCCCAGGAAACATTAGATGTCTTCGTCCCCATTGCCCATCGTTTAGGTCTTGATATCATCAGAAGCGAGATGGCGGATATCTGTCTCAGCTATCTCCATCCCGATGAATTCCAGATGATCACTAAACTTCTTAAGAAGAAGGCGAAAACCTTAGATAAATCATTAGACGCGATCAAGAAAAGAATCGCGGATATCTTATTTGAACATGAGATTCCTTTTGAAATCTCTTCAAGAGTGAAATCCATTTTCTCCATCTATGAAAAGATGTATGTCAAATGTCATAACTTTGATGAAATCTATGACATTTTGGCATTAAGAATCATCACTGATACCGAATCGCATTGCTATCAAGCTTTAGGTTTGATTCATAAGACATATACTCCGGTAGTGGGTCGTTTTAAAGACTACATCGCGATGCCGAAACCAAATTTATATCAATCATTACATACCACAATCATCTCCGGTGATGGCAACTTCTATGAAGTCCAAATTCGAACTCAAGAGATGGATGCGATCGCCGAGACAGGTGTCGCCTCTCACTGGGCCTATAAAGAAGGCACCAAATACGATCCCGAAAAAGAACAGAAGGATATCGAGAATAAACTGCACTGGTTTAGAGACTTTGTCTCTATGACAAATGATGATAATTCCGAGAGCGCGAATGAATACATGTCTAACCTCACGAGAGACATCTTTGAGGCTAATGTCTACGTCTTCACTCCAAAAGGAAAAGTCATTGAATTACCAGCGAATAGCACGCCGATCGATTTCGCATACCGCATCCACAGCAAGATTGCGGAGACGATGAGCGGTGCCCTTGTCAACCATGTTAACGTCCCATTCAACACGATATTAAAAACCGGTGATATGGTGGAGATTAAAACGAGCAAGAACGCGACCGGTCCAAATGAAGGCTGGTTAGATATCGTCGCGACCTCAACAGCGAGAACATATATCCGCAAGTTTTTAGCGAAGAAAAACGCCGCTCATGAAAGAGAAGAGAGGATTGAAAAAGGACGCATGTCCTGTCTCGATGCTTTCAAAGAAAGAGGTGTTGAAGAACACGAGATGATGGAACTCCTCTCCGATTGGAAGACATTAGAATATTTCAATGTTCCATCTGTCGATGATTTATTCATCGCGGTATCGGGAAGAAAACCAACCACCGGAGCGATCATCGACTTCTTAAAGATTAAAAAACCAATTGTCGTCCCACAGAACTCAACGAAGAAAGTGGTGACTTCATCGGGTAAATATCCAATTTACTGCAAAGGCGTGAGCAGACTTGCAATCTCCCGCAGCAATTGCTGCAACCCCATCCCTGGCGACGATATCATCGGCTTCATCACCAAAGGTAAAGGCATCTCTGTCCACCGCGCGAACTGTCCAAATGTTGTCGGTAAGACAGAACGATTAGTCGAGGTGTTCTGGAGAACAGATTTAGAATATTCGACTTATCCAGTGGACTTACTCGTAGAAGCGAGCAACCGTCAAAACCTCGTCATCGCAATTATGCAAGCGATGAACAACAACCACGTCAACGTCTCTAATTTAAGTGCGAAATTAGCGGATAAAGGGACGAAGGCGATGATCAATATGACCATTATGGTCTCTGACGCAAAGAGGCTAAATGATATTATGAACATTCTTTTAAATGTTAATAGCGTATATAACGTCACCAGATTAATCCATTAAGGAGGAAAAGATATGCAAAATGTAAAAGGAACTCATGATTTATTACCGGAAGAAGCCGCGAGTTTTGAATCGATTGAAAATCTTTTGAAGAAGATCGCTTCTCTATACGCATATAAAGAAGTGAGAACACCGGTCATTGAGAGCAGTGATCTTTTCATCCGTGGAGTGGGCAATTCCTCTGATGTCGTCAGAAAAGAGATGTACACATTCCTCGATAAAGGAGATCGCAGTCTTTCTCTCCGTCCGGAATTCACCGCGGGTATCATCCGTATGCTCGTGAACAACAAAACCTATGCGACGGAAGAATTACCTCTTAAATATTATTATGTCGGTCCAGTCTTCAGATATGACCGTCCTCAGCTCGGGAGATATCGTCAGTTCAACCAATTCGGTGTTGAATCCGTCGGTAATGATTCCTATTTCAACGATGTTGAAGTGATCATGATGGCCTATTCCATGCTCATCTCTTTAGGATTGACTTATGTCAAACTCAAAATCAATTCCATCGGTGATGACACTTCAAGAAGTAATTACCGTAACGCATTAAAGGAATATTTCGCTCCTCATATTGAAAATATGTGCGATGACTGCAAACAGCGTTATGAGCTCAATCCGTTAAGAATCTTAGACTGCAAAGTCGAAGAAGATATCAAGATTGCAGCGAACGCTCCATTAGTCACTGAATATTTGTCCAAAGAAAGTGAAGAGAGATTCAACAACATCCTTCTCTTATTAACCCAATATGATATCCCTTATGAAGTAGATCCACATCTCGTCAGAGGTTTAGATTATTATTCCGAGACAGTCTTTGAATTCCATTATCAAAGTCAGAATGGTAATAACTATGGCGCGATTGGCGGTGGTGGTCATTACCACAAACTCGTCAAGGAATTAGGTGGACCTGACCTACCAGGTATCGGCTTCTCCTTTGGAGTAGAAAGACTTTATAACGTCTTAAAAGATGATGGCTTACTTCCAGAAGATGAAGATAAAGTGCTCATCTATATGATGCCGATGGGATTAGAAGCGAGAAAACTCGCCTTAGCCTTAGCGGGTGACTTAAGAATGTCTGGCTATATCACCGACTATTGCTTCGATGATTGCAAGATCAGCGCGATGTTCAAACGCGCGGAGAAAAAAGAAGCCAAATACGCGATTATCATCGGCGATAACGAAGTGAACAATAATAAAGTTATTATCAAAGATTTAAACAAACAGGAACAAATCGAAGTCCCAACTGATGAAGTTGTCGATTTCTTCGATAAATTAACACCGAACAAGGAGTAAAAACATGAAAAGAACTTGTTTTAACACCGACTTAACACTTGAGAATGTCGGCCAAGAAGTTGACCTCGTTGGATGGGTCAGCAAGAAAAGAGATTTAGGCTCGATATCTTTTATCGACCTCCGCGATCGAAGCGGGATTATTCAAATCATCTCTGAGGATACTTCTTCCTTACCAGAGATTAGAAATGAATATATTCTTTCCGTTCACGGCAAGGTCCGAGCCAAAGATAAACCCAACCCCAATTTGAAGACTGGTAACATCGAAGTAGTGGCCTCGAAAGTGGAAGTTATTAATACGGCGAATACCACCCCTCTCATCATCGCGGATAACACCGACGCCTTAGAAGATACGAGATTAAAATATCGTTATCTCGATTTAAGACGTCCATGCATGCAGCATTTCCTCGATGTTCGTCATCAAATCAAGTTGATTTGTCATCAATACTTAAGCTCCCATCGATTCGTGGAAGTGGAGACTCCAATCCTCTGTTTATCCACGCCTGAAGGGGCAAGAGACTATTTAGTCCCGTCTCGTGTCCATAACGGTTCTTTCTATGCCTTACCACAATCCCCTCAAATCTATAAACAACTCTTGATGATCGGCGGTATGGAGAGATATTACCAAATCGCGAGATGCTTTAGAGATGAAGACTTACGCGCGGACCGTCAGCCAGACTTCACCCAAGTCGATATTGAAACTAGTTTCTTAGATCAAGACCAATTCTTAACGATGATGGAAGGTTTGATCAAAGAAATCTTTAAAGGGACAGTCGGTTATGATGTCAAATTACCTTTGAGAAGACTTCCTTATTTAGAAGCGATGGACAAATATGGTTCTGATAAACCAGACACTCGTTTCGACATTCTTTTAAATGATGTCACTGACTTATTCGGTGACCTCGAAGTCAATGGCTTTAATAACGCAGAAACGATCAGAGCGATCGTCATTCCAGGCGTCGCCCAAAGCACATCCCGTAAAGTGATTGACGAATTATCCTTAGAAGCCAAGAAATTCTCCATCCCATATATTTTATATATGAAGAAGGAAAACGGCCTCTTAAGTGGCTCTTTGACCAAGAATATCCCTGAAGAGAGACAACAGCAATTAGTCGAGAGATTAAAAGTGAACGATAACGATGTCGTTCTTCTCGCTTGTGGAGCAAAGACTAGAGTTCTCCCATTATTAGGCGCGTTACGCTGCCAATACGCGAGAAAGTTAGGCCTCATCAAACCAAATACTTATGATTTATTATGGGTCGTCGACTTCCCATTATTTGAGAAGACCGATGAAGGTGGATATACATCCTCCCATCACCCATTCACTCGTCCAAGAGACGAATCTTTACCATATTTAACCAAGGATCCAAGCCAGGTCTTATCATATGCTTATGATATTGTCATCAACGGTTATGAAGCTGGTGGTGGTTCCTTAAGGATTTACGATCAAAAAATACAACATCAGATCTTTGAGATATTGGGATTAAGCGAAGAGGATATTAAACGCAAATTTGGTTTCTTCATCGACGCTTTCCAATATGGCACCCCTCCGCATGCTGGTATGGCATTCGGTCTCGACCGTTTGACGATGATCTTAGGTGGCACAGACAACATTCGTGATGTCATCGCCTTCCCGAAGAACTTATCAGCGGTGGAACCGATGAGTGGCTGTCCATCCCCAGTTGATCAAGATCAACTCGATGAACTTGGTATCAAATTAAAATGAGGAGTAATTTATGAACCAAAAAATTGACGAATTATCAATCGCGACGATCAGAAGCCTTTGCATCGACATGATCAACAAGGCCAAGTCTGGTCACCCAGGCATGGCGTTAGGTAGCGCGCCAATCCTGTACACATTATTCACGAGACACTTAGTGGCCTATCCAAAAGATCCGGAATGGATCAACCGTGACCGCTTTGTCCTCTCCGGTGGACACGCTTCCAGCTTGTTATACGCTTTGCTTCATCTCTCGGGATATGCTTTATCTCTCGATGATTTAAAGAACTTCAGACAACTCGGTTCAAATACTCCCGGTCACCCCGAAGTGGGAGTCACTCCAGGTGTTGATGCCTCAACTGGTCCTTTAGGGCAAGGTTTAGGCGAAGCGGTTGGCCTTGCGATGGCGGAGACCATGCTTCAAACCCTCTATCCAAAAGGAAATAAATTGATTGACCATTACACATATTGTTTATGTGGTGATGGCTGTTTAGAAGAAGGTATTAGCCAAGAAGCGATCACTTTCGCGGGCAATCAAAAACTCAATAAACTCATCGTATTTTATGATGCCAACAACGTCACTTTAGATGGTCCATTAGCCTTAAGCGATAACGAGGATATCAAAGGTAGATTCCTCGCCGCGGGTTGGAATTATCTTGAAGTGAGCGATGGTAACGACATCGAAGCCATCGATGAAGCGATTAAGACTGCCCAAAAGAGCAAAGATAAACCAACATTGATCAAGGTGAATACCATCATCGGATATGGTTCTACTCGTCAAGGAACGAATAAAGTCCACGGGGCACCTTTAGGTGAAGAAGATGGCAAACAAGCCAAAGTCGAGGTCTATCATTTCGATCATCCAGATTTCTTCATTCCTGAAGAAGTGAAGCAATATTTCGCTGATACTCTCTATAAGAGAGGTGAAAAAGCCTATCAAGAATATAATAAGATGTTTGAGAAATATACCGCCTCTTATCCTGAAGATGCGAAACGATTCATCGACTTCCGCGACAACGATTACAGCGGCTATCTCCCTGATGTCTATCCCGATTTTGAAGTCGGTAAGGTAAAAGCGACGAGAAACGCCTCTGGCGAAGCTCTTAATCAATTTACTTTGACATTACCGAACCTCTTCGGTGGTTCTGCTGACGTCGCTAGCTCAGTCCAAACAGTGATTAAAGGAGGAGAATTCTATTCTCCAGATCATCGCGATGGTAGACAAATCGCGTATGGTATTAGAGAACTTGCGATGACAGCGATCGCTAACGGCCTATTACTCCATAAGGGTTTAAGAACATATGTCGGTAGCTTCTTCGTCTTCTCTGATTATCTCAAACCAGCGATCAGATTAGCCTGTTTGATGAGATTACCAATGATCTATCTCTTCTCCCATGACTCAATCGCTGTTGGTGAAGATGGCCCAACTCATCAACCAGTTGAACAACTCGCGATGCTTCGTTCTCTCCCACATTTAAATGTGATTCGTCCATGCGATGATAAAGAGACTTATGGAGCCTGGCAAATCGCTCTTAAGAGCAAAGATACGCCAACAGTCATACTCCTCTCTAGACAAGGCTTACCAACTTTAAAAGAAAGCGATCCAAAGATGGTGGAGAAAGGTGCTTATGTCGTCAGCGACAGAAAGAATCCTATGTATGTCATCATCGCCACTGGTAGTGAAGTCGATCTCGCTTTGAAAGCCCAGGCGAAATTAGACGAAGAAAAGATTCCTGTCCG
>JAFZVO010000057.1 GCA_017617775.1 Bacilli bacterium
GGTTGAACCTGAGGTTTTAGACGCGCCAGATGCGATTGATATCGACCACTTCGAAGGCAAGATTGAATTCCGCGATGTGTGGTTTGCTTATAAGAAAGATGAATGGATCTTAAAAGGCATCAATTTCGTCATTGAACCGAAACAATCCATTGCATTTATCGGGGCAACTGGTAGTGGTAAGACAACAATTCTCTCCTTAATCGTCCGTAATTACGAGATCGCGAAAGGACAGATTTTGATCGACGATATCGATATTAAAAAGATTAAGATTAATTCACTCCGTAAAGCCATTGGTCAGATGCTTCAAGACGTCTTCCTATTCTCGGGAAGCATCAAGACTAACATTACCCTACATGATGAAACATTTACCACTGAACAAATCGAGGAATCCTGCGTCTATGTGAACGCGGATAGATTCATCAATAAACTTCCAAATAAACTCGAAGAAGAGGTCATCGAAAGAGGCGAAAACTTCTCTCAAGGCGAACGACAACTCCTCTCCTTTGCCCGCACTGTTTTACATCAACCACAGATTCTCATTCTCGATGAAGCGACGGCGAATATCGATACGGAAACAGAAGTGCTGATTCAAGAGAGCTTAGAGAAGATGAAGTCAATCGGCACGATGCTCATTGTCGCCCATAGACTTTCGACCATACAAAAATGTGACCAGATCTTTGTTTTGAAAGATGGTCAACTTTTAGAACGTGGTAATCACCAATCCCTACTTGCTCAGAAGGGCGAATACTATAAGCTTTATCAATTACAATTTGATGAAGATTTGCAAAACGCTTAATTATTTATCGATACAAATTTCAACATCGCTTCGGTCATCTCCTCAGGAGTGTCCTGATAATTTCGATTGCTCCAACGCATCACAACATTGAATAATCCACCGGAATAAAAGGGGATTGAAAACGGGTTTGGATTTGTAGCGATTGAGAAATACTTTTTCGAGGCCATATAGGAAGCATATTGTTCAAATTGGGCGAGGAGAATCGTCTCTCTTTGGGATTTCTTAAGCATATCGATCTCACGATGATATTTCTTCAAGTTTGTGAAGAACAAGATATACATATCTTTCAAAGTGAGAGATGGCTTATGAGATATCTGTTGGAAAAAGGCATCAAATGTCTCATCGCAGAAGACGATGAAAACGTCTTCTTTCGTGGAATAATAACGATAAAAAGACATTCTTGATACCCCAGCTTTTTCACATATTTCTTTGATGGAGATGTCATCGAAATCTTTTCGTAATAATAGTTGATAGAACGCGAGCTGAATCAACTGTTTGCTTTTTGCTCTTTTATTGGTCACGAATATATTTTACCAATCATCACAAACTGTGACAATTGTAACTTTTCGATATATCTTATTATTTTCGTAAATATAAGTTATACTTATGTGGATGGAAAAGAAGAGTGTGCGTTGTCCCTATCAATTCAAGGATCAAATAATTGATTTCTATTCATTATTTGGTTTTCAATTTGACGAAGCGAAAAACTATCCTTTTGGCCGCTGCAAATTATCATTCCATAGAGATGGTGTTGACGATGGGGTGAAAGAGGTGGAGAACAAATATCGTCTCCGTCCATTTCTCACCTATTATCCAGTTGCGGCCGCCTGTTTGTTGGTCCTCGTTTTAGCGACATTATTCTTAGTGTTTGCTTTAAAAGGAGGAGAGGACCGTTTTTCATACTTCCTCTATTTCATGGTCCCGACCTTCGCTCTTCTACCTCTCATCGCCGTTTATACTTACGTCCGTTACCATTTCGACAGCAAAAACCTCGAGATGTTAACGTCTCTTAGAGATATTAAAAAAGAATTGGAGAAATGATTATGGCCAAAAATACAGTGGAAAAGAAACCAAAAAGAGAAAAAACAGTCAGAATCCAAGAACCGGTTATCACCCCTTTTTATTTGAATAAAAAGCTCGTCGCGGGTCTCATCTTATTCGTCGAGGTTGCCATCCTCGTCACCGGTATCATCTTATTAAGATATTTTACGAATGGTAGTTATATCTGGATCTATTGGATCGTCCGAGCTTTCGCTTGGCTCATGCTCATTCCAATTGTGAACAGCCGTATGGATCCTGCCTATAAGATTATTTGGCTTGCTATCATGGTCGTCCTTCCAGTTCTCGGAGCGACCCTCTATCTCTTATTCGCAAACAAGAAATTCTCAAAAAAGGAGAAGAAACAAGTTGAAAAAACCCATCAAGAACTCGATAAGATAATGTCTTATTCTTCGCATGGAATGATTAACAAAATCAACATCGATAAAGATCCAAATGCTTATAACATCGCTCAATACATTCGTAAGAATGGACATACCGAAATCTATGATAATACAGAGACTACTTATTACCCATGGGGTGAAGATGCTTTTCCGGTCATGCTCGAGAAGTTAAGAAGCGCAAAACATTATATCTTCATGGAATACTTCATCATCGAACAAGGTCATTTCTGGAATTCAATTCTTGAAATCTTGATTGAGAAAGCCGAACAGGGCGTTGATGTCAGAGTGGTATACGATGACCTCGGCTGTATGAGCACTTTACCAAATGATTATGATAAATATCTCGAATCCGTCGGTATTAAATGCTCAGTGTTCGCCCCGATTAGACCATTCCTCGATATCAGAATGAATAACCGTGATCACCGCAAGATTTTAGTCATCGATGGCCATACAGGTTTCACCGGTGGTATCAATATCGCTGACGAATACATCAACGAGAAGATCAGGTTCGGCAAATGGAAAGATAATGCGATCATGCTTCATGGTTATGGCGTGTTTGGACTCACCACCTTATTCTTAGAGACTTGGTCGAGACTGAGAAATGAGAAGATTGAAAACTTTGCCCCTTATTTACCGACCAAATATCTCAGTGAAACAACATCGTTCAAGAGCGATGGCTTAGTTCAACCATACGGTTCGATTCCTTATACATTTGAAACCATTGGTTTAAATGTCTATCAAGACATCATCTTTAGAGCGAAGAAATATTTGTATATTTCCACTCCATATTTAATTCTCAATTCTGAAATGATGAATGCGATTATGATGGCGGCGAAAAATGGGGTGGATGTCCGCATGTTAACCCCTCATATTCCCGACAAGAAAATCGTCTTCGGCATCACTCGTAGCTTCTATAAACAACTCATTGAAGCCGGCGTGAGAGTCTATGAATATGTCCCAGGTTTCGTCCATGCGAAAACATTCATCGCCGATGATGAGATGGGAACAGTGGGAACCATCAACTTAGATTATCGTTCCTTATTCCTACATAGCGAGAACGGCGTTTTCCTCTACAAAACCAAGACATTAAGGGATATCAAGAGAGATTTTGAAAACACATTTATGGTCTCCAAAGAATTCACCCTCGACGTCATTGAGAAAGAATTCCCTCTCTGGTATCGCGGTTTCGTCTATGTGTTAAGAATATTCGCCCCAATTCTTTAATCGTTTATAAATAAAGGAGGTAAAAAATGGCTAATGATAATGTCATGCTGAGATTAGTTGATATCGTCAAAGTATATGAAGCTGGTAATAATTCAGTACGTGCAGTTGACGGTGTCTCTTTGAATTTCCGCAAAAATGAATTCGTCTCTATTCTCGGGCCATCTGGATCAGGCAAAACTACCTTATTAAATATCATCGGTGGACTTGATCACTACACATCTGGTGACCTCCTCATCGCTGGGAAAACCACAAAGCAATATAAAGATCGAGATTGGGATAAATACCGCAACCTCAGAGTCGGTTTTATCTTTCAAAGCTATAACTTAATTCCTCATCAAAGCGTTCTTTCTAACGTTGAACTCGCTTTAACTATTTCCGGTGTCGGAAAAGAGGAGAGAAAACAGAGAGCGATTGAAGCGTTGGTTAAGGTTGGTCTAGAAGACCAAATATATAAGAAACCAAATCAGTTATCCGGTGGTCAGTGCCAAAGAGTGGCGATTGCCCGTGCATTAGTAAACAATCCGGAGATTCTTCTCGCGGATGAACCGACAGGGGCGTTAGACACCAAGACCAGCAAACAGATCATGGATCTCATCGCCGAAATTGCCAAAGACCGTCTCGTCATCATGGTCACCCATAACCCCGATTTAGCGGAAGAATATTCTTCCCGTATCATCAAATTATTAGATGGTCGTATCAGCGATGATTCTAATCCATTGATCAGCGAGGAAGATTATCGAGAAGAAGAGAAGGTCACCAAGGCCAAGATGGGTTTCTTAACGGCGACCAAATTATCTTTTAAAAACTTGATCAGCAAGAGAAAGAGAACGATTTTAGTATCGATTGCTTCTAGTATTGGTATCATCGGTGTTTCAACTGTTCTCTCCGTTTCTTTTGGGGTCACTAATTATATCAATAGCATGCAAGATGATATGTTATCATCTTATCCTTTAGAAATCGCGGAGCAATCCGTCGATTTATCCTCCCTCATCAGCGGTCTTTCTTCCGATGAGAAAAGAGAGCTTGCCGAATTTGATACATCCACGCAAGTCGGCATGGATTCGATGATCTCATATTTGATGAGAAGATATTCGGATATCACCAATATCAAAACCAACGATATCAATGAACAGCTCGTCAGTTATGTCCATGCGTTACCTAGTGAAACATATGCGACAATCCAAGATATCTATGGTATTGATGTCACGAATAACATCTTCGCAAAATGGAAATCTTCCGAAGAAGAAAAATATCAAGAATATAATATTTCCCTCAATGGATTGACTCAGAGATATATCGCTGAACTCCGCACGGTGGAAGGCTTTGAAAGCTATGCTCGGTATGTTGATCTGTTCACCAACTTCATGAAGCAATATCCGGGAAATGAAGAATATATTCTTAACCAATATGAACTAATCGGGGATTCAACATTCCCGACTAAAGAAGATGAAATCATGCTTGTCGTCGATAACAACACGACATTAACAGATTTCACTTTAGCCCAAATGGGCTATTACGAACATGATGAGTTCATCAACATCGGTAAGAAAGCCGTTAAATTAAACGACTATACAACTCTCTATAACAATGGAGAAATGGGCAAAGAAGAATATGATGCGAAAGTGAAAGAACTCGATACTTTATATCCATATCGCACAATCTTCAATGATTATCCCGATATCATCGGCACAGAATTCTATTACTTCCCGCATTCTACAATTTGGGAATACGGTAATGTCTCGCCTGAGACAACGATGGAAGGTGGGAGCATCATGATGATGAAAATGGGTTTCCCATTCTCTGCCTATTACTTCCAATACAGTTATTTCGATCGTTATGGCTATAAATTCGATATGCTTTCCGGTGCGAGCATCTCTACTTCAACAAATATGGTCACTTATGTACGAGCCCCGTCTGAAAGTCGTGATCCTGCGACGTTCTTCGATGGCGAATGGACTCTCCTTGATACCTCTGCTTATGCTCTCGATGAGAACAAGAAAATGGTGGTTGAAGGTAATAAGGTCACCCTTAAAGATAATAGTGGCGAGACTCCTACTGAAACCGTCTTCCCAAATGCGACTGTGACTCCTGCCCAAGAGGGTAATCTCACCGAAGCATATCATTATCCCGCTGTCGCAAATCAATCCTGGATTGATGAAAACAAAGGGATGAAGATGAAAGTCACTGGACTTTTAAGAGCGAAATCGACGACAGATTTCGGCTGTTTATCTCGCGGCGTCTATTACACCCCAGCCTTTACAGAGCGTTTCATGAATGATGCGAATGCTACAGATAGTGGGGTCATCAATGATGAAGTGCACGGCATCAAGCAACTATTTAAAGACGATAAGGCGTCTGACACCAAATATGATGCCTATGTGACATATACATATCTCGACTACACAGACGATAACAATCGTAAAATCGTGGATACGGGATATGCGAGCGCTCTCAACATCAGCAGTGGTATTTCCAGTTTATTCTCTGGTTTAGTGGCCAGTGACATGACCGACACGAATAAAGCAGCGATGAGAACTTTATCAGGACTTAAAGTTGAACAAGAAACAGTGGAAGATGTGACCACATATTATTTCAAAGCTATTCCTCAAGAGATGAGGATTTATCCAAATGATTTCGATAATAAAGATGTCATCACTGAATATTTCGATCGATGGAATTCTGATGATACGTTAATCATCGATGGAGTAGAGGTCAAAAGAGCAGATCGTACAGATTTATCTTATACCGATACTGTCGAAGCGATTATCACGATGATTAATTCATTAATCACCATCATCACCTCTGCTTTAGTGGCCTTCACATCATTATCCCTTGTCGTCTCCTGCTTCATGATTGCCGTTATCACTTATATCTCAGTAGTGGAAAGAGTCAAAGAAATCGGTGTGATTCGTTCCTTAGGTGGACGTAAGAAAGATGTCTCTAGACTCTTTACAGCCGAGAACTTAATCACTGGTTTAGCAAGCGGTCTATTTGGTATCGCTGTGACGTATCTCCTCAGTTTAATCATCAATATCGTTGTCTCCTTCTTTGGTGTTCCAGCGATTGCGATGCTCCCATGGTGGGTCGCCCTCATCATGGTTGGTTTATCCATCTTCCTCAATGTTATATCTGGATTCATTCCATCGAGAAATGCAGCGAGACAAGATCCAGTTGAGGCCTTACGTAGTGAGTAAAGTTGGTTTAATATCATTAGGTTGTGATAAGAACCGCGTCGACAGCGAGCTCATTTTAGGTTTGCTTTCCGTCAATGGATATGAGATCGTTTCTTCTATTCAAAAAGCGGACATTATCGTCATCAATACCTGTGGATTTATCGCGGATAGCAAAAGCGAAAGCATCAATACGATCTTAGAAATCGTCGCGATGAATAAGAAAGTCGTGGTTACTGGATGTCTTGTTGAAAGATACTTGGAGGATCTTAAAAAAGAGATTCCTGAAGTCGCTTTATGGATTCCAATTCGCGATTATCGTCATTTCAACGAAGTGTTCCAAACCATTGATAAGAACGAAGATAATGTGAATGAATTAGACTATCGTAATCGCCTTTTCACGACGCAGAAAAACACCGCCTATCTCCGCATCGGTGAAGGTTGTTCTAATCACTGCACGTACTGCGCGATTCCTCTCATCCGTGGCGAGTATATATCTCGCCCATTAGAAGATATCGTCGAAGAAGCGGAAATGCTCGCTGAATTAGGGAAGAAAGAGATTACCCTTTTAGAACAAGATACCACTAAATATGGATCCGATTTTCATGACGGCACAACCCTTGTTACATTGCTCCAAAAACTAGTCTGTGTTCCGGGTATTGAACACATCCGACTTCTCTATCTCTATCCTGATGATATAAGTGACGAATTGATTGATTTTATTGCAAAAAACCCTCTAAATTACCCATATTTTGATATTCCCTTCCAACAGAGTGAGGATCGTATCCTTAAATTAATGAATCGTCGTGGAGATAAAAAACTCCTCAAAGAATTAGTGAATAAAATTAGAACAAAAATCCCTAACTGTGTATTGCGTACGACAGTGATGGTGGGATTCCCTAGTGAGACTGAAGAAGAGTTTAGTAATCTCCTCGCATTTATGAAGGAAATCAAATTCGATCATCTCGGCGCGTTTGCCTATTCTCAAGAGGAAGATACACCGTCATATTCATACCCTGAGCAAATACCAGAAGAGGTTAAAAATGAGAGACTCGATAAAGTGATGAAAACTCAGCAGAGAATCTCCTATCAAGTGAATAAAAAACATCTCGGAGAAATTATGGATGTTCTGATCACTGGTAAAGAAGAAAACTATTATGTCGGCCGCAGTTATTGGAACGCTCCTGATGATGTGGACGGGAAGATTTTTGTCAAATCAAATCGCAAGCTCACCATCAGCGATGAAATAAAAGTGAAAATCACAGATACATATGTCTATGACCTTCTCGGTGAAGAAGTTGAATAATATATTGTAAGAAGAAAATAGTTTGTTATAATATCTAAGCGTTGAAAATATTCAACCTGCCGACTTAGCTCATCTGGTAGAGCAATTCACTAGTAATGAATAGGTGACTGGTTCGAGTCCGGTAGTCGGCACCAGAATGATAAAGATACCCTGCTGATTGAAGCAGGGGTTTTTATTTATTCCTTGTAGTAAAACTTTACTTTGAATGTTTTAAAGTATAGTTTTGGCTTGTTTTCTTTGTATATGCATACGCGTTAAAGTATTTTTTATTTGTTAAATGTATCAATTAATTAATTAAAAAACTATTTTTTCGTTGATAAACAAATGAGGAGGCTTGTTTATGGGAAGAATTAAGAACTCGAATGTAATCTTAACATGTGGATTAGCATTTTTTGGTGCAGCATTTGCATTAGGTGCAGTAGTTGCTGTCAATAGTGAGAATAATCAAGTGTATGAAGAAGTGCATGCAGACCCTGATCCTGAACCCATATCTTACATATCGCGTTCTTATGTGAACGGCGCTGTTGTATCTACGGAAAACACTTGTTCGTCATATGCTGTCTATAATGGTCAAGATACTCTTGGCACCGAGAATAACACATCTTGGTATGTGGTTAATAGTAATATAAGTGGGCCACTTTATGCAACTCAGGTGCTTGGCAGAGTTAATTTAATCATATGTGATGGTCGTACTTTAACGATGGATCGAGGCATGTTTGTAGACGATACATTAAACATCTATGGACAATCATTAGGAACAGGCACTCTTAATGTGTCTTATAACTGGGGTAGCGAATATGCAGCTATTAGAGTCTCAAGTGGAAAAACCCTTAATATCCATGGTGGCATAATAAATGCAAATGGTAGTACGTATGGCGCAGCCATTGGTGGCGACAACAATGGAAGTTGTGGCACGGTTAACATCTTTGGTGGCACAGTCACTGCGACAAGCAATTATTGTGCCGGTATTGGCGGTGGAGGTAACTACTCTGGAAATGCAGGAAATGGTGGCACTGTCAACATCTACGGTGGCACTGTCAACGCAAGAGGTGATGGACACGTTGGAATTGGCTCTGGTGACAACAACGGCAACCACGGAACTCTCACTCTTGGTACAGGAATGGGAGCGTATGAAGGAGAAAATCGTAGAACAGATTACGCGTCTAATCGTTGGAATAATATGACCATCAAGCCACTTCCTGTCGTTGCTTACAAAGCGTGGGATGGTACTAGTGTGGAAGATGTTGAAGGCGGATGCACTGATTACACAGTCGTCACTAGTAGCACGACATCCTTACAAAATGGTAAATGGTATGTGGTCAATGATGATGTTACTGTTTCATCCCGTATCAATGTTAGTGGAACAGCACACTTAATTCTTTGTGATGATAAAACATTAACTGCTAGTAAAGGTATTGGTGTCAACCAGGGAAATACATTAAATATATATGGGCAAAGTGGCAACACTGGCAAAATTATTGCGACAGGCTCTAATTACAACGCAGCCATTGGTGGTTCTAACGCAGTCGCAGGCACAATTGTTATTCATGGTGGTGATATTACAGCGAATGGTAATGGTTCATATGCTGCTGGTGTTGGCGGTGGAAAAAATGATAATGGAACTACCATTATTTATGGTGGTAATGTAGCTGCCAGTGGTGGCGGTAGTGCAGCTGGTATCGGTGGTGGTCTTGCTGGCAACGGTGGAACAATCTCCATTTTTGGTGGCAATATCACCGCAAGTGGAGGCAGTTATTCCGCTGGTATTGGTGGTGCTGATACAGGTAATGGTGGTACGATAACTATCTATGGTGGCAATATTACAGCTAACTCTGGTATGTATTATGCTGCTGGTATCGGTGGAGGTGGAAACGAATCTAATCCTGGTGCTGGTGCTAATGTTACTATTCACGGTGGTGTAATAACTGCATCTGGTGGTGTAGATGGTGTTGGTATCGGTGCTGGCAAAGGCGATTCTTCGAAGAGAGGGCAATTGGCTGTTGATGA
>JAFZVO010000058.1 GCA_017617775.1 Bacilli bacterium
ATACTTCGTATCCATTGATGTTAACACCGACAACAAAGTAGATATTGTTGTTAACAATATTCACATAGAGATTATCGACAGCGACATAACTGAGTTTATAACTACCATCATCTTTTTGACGATAGAACACTTTACCATATCCCACTAAATCGTTGGATTTTAAAACATCATGTAATTGAATCTCATTAACAGAGGCATCTACGACATTACCACCATTATTGGCTAGAATCTCTGCACAACGAGCGACAGTCAATGCATCACTCACTTGTTCAGATACGACATTTTCAATTGGTTTAACATCAGCTAATGCTGCCCCTTTAGTGGCAAATTTTGTTTCTCTTTCGGCAGTGTATTCACTGATAGATTTGCCTAGGACAGCTGGGAGATAGCTCGCGCTATCAATAGTCGCTTTCTCGCTATCACTTAATTGATTATATCCATAGGATATAAATCTTGAGACTGTATCTACTGTAGCCTTATTAACATTGCCATTTTTAAGGAGAGTTGGGAGATATTGATTGATGGCTTGTTTCGCACCGAAATCAATCACATAATCGTCATAACTGCCATATGTCGCATTATCGTGGAAATCCTGTAAGGACATCAATCCATGAACACCTTTATCCTTATAGAAATCAAAAGTGAATTTTCTTTGAGAGACCATATCGATAAGGAAGTCTTTGAAGAAAGAAATGCTATCGATGGTGATCATATTGTTCAAGTCTGAAACAAAGTTATCATGTGGATAGAAGAGATAATGTGTTTTAGTGTCTTCAAAAAGATGTGATTCTAAAGTGAGTGGAAGACTGTCGTTAATGGTTTTTGCAATCTGTGAATCCGTCACATTATTGCTCTTTAAGATGTTGAAAGCGATGTCATCAAAACGACCTAATCGACCGATTTTCAAGTCATCAACATTGAATCTTAATCCTTTAGGATTATCACTCATCTCTAATGAAGTGACGAGTTTGACGCGAGTCTTGAAGAAACCAAAAGCATTGAGCTCGACGAGGAATGTGTAATTATCTTGTCCAACATCTAAATAGGCTTGTGGAACAACTGATCTCGTATTCTCATCTAATGTGCTCAATAGGTTGTCATATAATAACTGGTTGACTTCTTGTTCTTTGATAGAGATGGACAATGAGTTATTCATGGTCGCATCATCAGTGTAATCAAATAGATCAACTAATAATTCTTGGGCGATGTTTTCTTGTGCTGCCCCAGTAGTTTTCACACCGAGTTCTTCGCTTGTGGTATGAGCCGGATCAAAGAAGAAAGCAAAAATTAAACCAATTGGTAAAATTACAACCACGAAAATCACGATTAAAGTGACCCATAAACCAATGTGTCTTTTCTTCTTCTTTTTCGGTGCGGGTTCTTGCACCTGCTGATTATTTTCTTCCATATATCGTTATTATATAATAAAGAATAAGAAAAAGTATTTACTTTTTTGCTTCATTTTGAAAAATATGACAAAACTGAGAAAAAGTAGTATTATTTTCTTATGAAGAAAATTGCTTTAATTCCGTTATTATTATCAACATTAGCATTAACAAGCTGTAATTATATCCACTTTTTCTCATCCAGTGAGGAAGCCATGAGTAGTTCGCAAGAAGCCACAACTTCTAAGAAACCATCTGCCATCATTTCCTCTACTTATGAGAATTACGTGAAGAACAGTGTTTATTATGAGTCTGCGATTCCAACGAGCACTCCATCTAATAAATACCTTGTTTTGCCTGTTTGGTTCTCCGATTCTGCATCGTTAATTAAAACAGGAGAAACTAAAGAATCAATCCTTGCTAAGGTCACCACTGCTTTCTCAGGAACTGAGGAAGAGACTGGTTGGCATTCTGTGAAAACCTATTACGCTAGCGAATCTGCTGGCAAAAAGAATCTCGACTTTGTCGTGAACGGCTGGTATGACTGCGGATATGAATCCAAATATTTCGCTGGTGATCAAGATGAAGAAGATATTGCCTCTAACACAGAAGCCGTCATCTTAAAAGCCATTAGCAATTATTTTTATAATCACCCTGAAGATAGCCGTCAGAATTATGACTCCGATGGCGATGGTTATCTCGACGCGGTCGCGATTGTCTATGGCGCGCAGGACTATAAGAGCGATTTCGACTTTGCGCGCTATTATCACTCCCGTCCAGGCGCCTCATACACGAACTTTTGGGCGTATTGCTATTGGTTCCAAGATCCAAGCCAGCAAAATGTCAACGCTCCAGGAATAAATGCTTATCTCTGGGCGAGCTATGACTTTGTCAACGTCTCCAGTAAGAATGTCTCTGGATATCCCGTGAAAGTCGACGCTCATGCATATATCCATGAAACAGGTCACTTATTCGGTTTAGATGACTATTATGATTATACGAGCAGCAATCGTCCAGCCGCGAGTTTCTCGATGCAAGACTACAATGTCGGTGGCCATGACCCATATTCCGTCATCTCTTTAGGCTGGGGCGATGTCTATGTTCCGACCCAAACAGAAACCATCACATTAGAACCATTCCAAGATTCTAAACAAGCGATCCTCTTATCGAATAATTATGAAGATTCCATCTTTGATGAATATCTCTTACTAGAGTTATACACTCCAACAGGATTAAACGAACTCGATAGCACATACTCCTACGAGGGCACATACCCACAAGGACCACAGACATCGGGTATTCGTCTATGGCATGTCGATGCCAGACTTGCCTACAAAGTAGGCAGAGGCTATGACTATAATTATAGTGTCTCTCAGATCACTAATAAGATTGATACTCAATATTATTACAATATGCTCTGTCGAAATAATACTTATGTACCTGGTAAATCCGATGATTATTTCTCACCATTAAAGAACTACTACAACTACAAAGATTATCGTTTATTAGAGCTCATCCGTTGCGGTGATACAGCAAGATTCAATTCTCGTGAAAAAGAACAGCTCGCCGAACAAGACTTATTCAAAGCCGGTGATTCCTTTGATATGACTACCTACACGCATAGATTCGTGGAAAAGGGCAAACTCAATTCTGGCAAAACCCTTGGCTGGTCATTCAAAGTTGATACCTTAACCAGCGATAGCGCGACTATCACCGTCACCAAATTATGAGAGTTAAAAAATGGATAGATAAATACCTTCCCTCTGATTTATCAGGGGAAACTTTTCTCATCACTGGAGGAAATTCTGGAATCGGTTTTGAACTCGCGAAAATCGTCGCTTCTCTTAATGGTAAACTCATCCTTACAGTGAGAAATATGGAAAGAGGAGAGAAAGCCAAAGAAGAACTTATTAAGATTAATCCTAATGTGAAAGTAACTCTTCTAGAGCTCGACCTTGCGGATTTTGATTCCATCGAGAGATTCACTAATTATATTATTAAAAATAATATCGATATCGATTATCTCTATAATAATGCCGGGGTTTATCGTCTCCCCTATTCCCTCACTAAACAAGGAATTGAAATACAGACTGGAACTAACTATATCGGCACTTTGTTATTGATGAACAATCTCATCGATTATTTAAGAACACTCCCACATCATGTCAAAGTGACATTCGTGAATTCAGTGACCACATATTATTACAAATTGGATTTCAACCACTTCTGGCCGACTGAAAAAGATAAACCGATTCATACATATGCAAACACCAAGACGATGACGACCCATATGTTCTATTATTTCTACAAGAAATATCAGAATACGAACATCTCCTTCTATCTCGCTCATCCCGGTTCAACATACACTCCATTAATCGCTAAAGGATATCAAAACCATGCGATTAGATTATTAGGAAGAAGATTTATGAAGATATTCTTCCATCTCCCTAACAAAGCTTGCCTAGTCTATGCAAACTCCATCAGAGATATCCCTAATGGGAGTTATACGGGGCCAAGAGGACCACTTCAGATGTCCGGATTCCCAAAAATCTATAAACTAAAAAATAAACAGATTAAAAACTATGAGAAGACAATCGAGATCGGAAACGCGACGATTATTGCTCATCGATAAAAGCGAATATATCATTTAAGACCTTAGGGTCCTGCTCTAATAAAAGATCGTAATCAACTGAAGGAAAATCTTCAGTTTTTACTTTGCCGATTAAGGCATTTAATTCATTGTAATAATTCTGCGCGGCAACAGTCATCTCTGGTTGATGACATCTATCTTTCACCGTGTAGAATTCAATATTCTTTTTATCTTGATATTTCTTTTTTAAAGGAAGAAAGTTCTTCTGATAATTAACTGTTTCGTCTTTATCGCCATGGACGAGCATCACCGGTATCGTACTACTTTGTAGTAGTTTTTCACAGTTCACATTGCCATATCGACCAAAATAATGTCTTTGGGTCCCTCTTAATAATGGGGTTAATAATTTTAGAGAAGGAATGATTTGATTGATGAGTTTAACGACATTGGTGAACGCGGACATCGCGACGACTTTATCAACGGGATAGCGTAGTCCATTAAGCGCGGTAAAACCACCCCAGGAGTGACCGACGATAACATGTTTTTGTCCTTTTTGGTCTTCATCATGTTCAAACCATTTAAAGAAGTTTTCTTGATCGATCAATGATGAGGAGAAATTCCACCATCCTGAACCCGTGCTATCTCCACAGCACGCATTATCATAGGCATAGATCAAATATCCATGCTTAGCCATGTTATAGATGAATGTCTCATAAGCATTATGACCCGCTCCCATCCCATGATGGAGAATGATACATGTTTTGTTCTTTTTGCTACCGATATAGTATTTATAACCGCGAAGAATATTTCCATCAGATTCAAATTCAAATCTCTCACCTGACATCTCTGGATAATCTTCGAGAGTAAAGAGCTTTAAAACTGGAACACCTTCTTGTCTAGAAGGCATCATCTTTTGAAACATTTTCTTCACGAGGGAGTAACACATGATGTTATTTTACATCATTTGATGCTTTTCTATGCAATTATATTTATAATTATTGTGATATGAATAAGAAGAAAGTTGTCATCATCGGCGCAGGTCCTGCTGGTTTAGCTGCGGCCTATGAACTAAATAAGAATAAAGAATACGATATCACGATTCTTGAAGCTGAAGAGACAGTCGGCGGTATTTCTCGTACAGTCAATTATAAGAATAACCGCATGGATTTAGGCGGCCACCGCTTCTTCACCAAAAACGACCGCGTGAACGCGTTATGGCATGAGATCATGGCCTCCCAAAGCGCGCCTGCACTAGATGACAAATTGTTAGAGAGGAAAATCGAACTAGATGAAAATGGTTTAGATCCTGAGACTAATGATGAAGTCATCTTAAAAAGACATCGTGTTTCAAGAATATATTTCTTGAAGAAGTTCTTCGACTATCCAATCTCCATGAAACCGAGAACCTTTATCAACATGGGCTTTACTAGAACGATGAAAGCCGGTTTTGGTTATATGTATTCTTCCGTTCATAAAAGAAAAGAAGAATCCTTAGAAGATTTTTACATCAATCGATTTGGCAAGCCCCTCTATCAACTCTTCTTTGAGAGTTATACGGAGAAACTCTGGGGAGTTCACCCCAGCAAATTATCCGCGGATTGGGGCGCGCAAAGAGTGAAAGGTCTTTCCTTATGGAAAGCATTCATCTCCGCTATCGCTAAACCATTCAAGAAAAACAAGAACAAAGTGGAAACATCTTTGATCGAACAATTTGAATACCCCAAATATGGTCCAGGTCAACTCTACGCTTTAATGGCGTCTAACCTCATCAAAGATGGAGTGAAAATCATCTATAGATCAGAAGTGAATAAATTCATTTTAAAAGATGGGAATATCGATAAAGTAATCACTAAAGATGGGAAAGAATATCAAGCCGACTATCTCATCTCCTCAATGCCGATTAAAGACTTATTCATCTCATTAGGTAAAGATAATGTTAATGAAGAGAGTTATGAAGTTGCCACTACTTTACCATATCGTGATTTCATCACTGTCGGATTACTCCTCGATAAACTCGCGATTAAAAATAAGACAAAGATAAAAACATTAAATGAGCTCGTCCCTGATACTTGGATTTATATTCAAGAAAGAGATGTGACAATGGGAAGAATCCAGTTATTTAATAACTGGTCCCCATATATGGTTAACGATCCCCTCCATACTGTCTGGATGGGTTTAGAATACTTTGCCTCTGAAGGCGATAAATTATGGGAGATGAACGATCAAGAATTCATCGATATGGCAATTGATGAACTCGTCCATATGGGTATCATCTCTTCTAAAGATAATGTTCTAGATAGCCACCGCATCAAGATTAAAAAAGCGTACCCCGCATATTTTGGGAGCTACGCTAATTTTGATAAAGTCAGAGAGGAACTCGATAAGATTCCTAATCTCTATTGCATCGGACGAAACGGTCAACACCGCTACAACAACATGGACCATTCAATGCTCACGGGTATGATGGCCGCTGACTATATCCAAGAAGGAAAAACTGATAAGTCTGACCTGTGGAATGTCAACGCCGAAAAAGAATACCACGAAAGCAAATAATAACCTACTTATTCTTCAATAGTTATAGATTCAATCACGACGTTTTCCAGTGGTTTATCACGGAAATTTGTTCTGCTATTAGCGATCTTATCAACGACCTCAATTCCTTCGATGACACGACCGAATGCCGCATATTGTCCATCGAGATGAGGGGCGTCTTGATGCATGATGAAGAATTGACTTCCGGCAGAATTTGGATCCATCGCTCTCGCCATCGAAATCACTCCGCGCGTATGCTTGATCGGATTGTTCCATCCGTTAGACGAGAATTCTCCTTTAATCGTATATCCTGGACCGCCAGTTCCTGTTCCTAATGGGCAACCACCTTGAATCATAAAACCTCTGATCACACGATGGAATAATAGACCATTATAGAAGCCTTTCTTCGCTAATTTGACAAAATTATCGACTGTAATAGGCGCGGCTTTTCCATCTAATTCTACTTTCATTTTTCCAATATTTTTTACGGTTATTGTTGCAAACATCAATTATTTACCTCCGTTTTTTATTTATATTACATATACAATATATAATGTTGTATAATTATTATAACAAGTTTATTTAACGAGGTCAGACTTTTATGGAAATCATGAAAATTGAAAAAGGCTATTTAACCATTCTTACAGGAAAAACTGATATGGGTAAATCCACCATTACAGTTTACGATTACAGCGAACTTCTCAAAGTCGGTAAAAGAGTAATCTTCTTCTCCTATGAATACTGCCAATCCATCATCTATAACAAACTCATTTCTCACTTCAAAACTAACTGGGGACAATTATTCAACCTCAACATCATCGATGCTAACGGTTTGAACCTTCAATCCCTCGTCAATATCGTGAGAAATAAGAAGGGAAGTGTCGATGCCGTTTACATCGATTATCTTGACCTACTTAAGAATAGTACATACCCATTAAAAGAAGGCGAGAAAGACCCGCATGAACTCGAGCACATTCAAGAGATTGTCCGTGAGCTCGCGGAACTCGCGAAAGAATGCGATATCCCAGTCGTCTTATTATCACAAACAGGTAGCTCCACTAACTTCGAGAAGTCCGTCGAAAGACTCAACTCCTTCTGTGAGAAAGTCCCAGATAATAATGTCATCAAGATGTTCATCGGCAAAGGCAACATCATCGATGAAAGAATCGATTACAGCGATATCGTCCACCTCATCCTCGTCGATGGCTATAATCTCAAACATTATTCTTCCATCAACATTAAAGAAATCTATAACGACTAATTATATTTATCCTCCTCAAAACAAAAGCTTCCATCGATTTGATTTGGAAGCTTTTTATCTCAAGTCTCTAACGACCATCAT
>JAFZVO010000005.1 GCA_017617775.1 Bacilli bacterium
CCGATAATGGTTATAACGAGCCAGATTTAACGGAACAATTCGAAGAATATTATAAAAAGGAATTCGGTAAAGATATCCAAGTCATCTATGAGACTAGCGACACTAATGAATCCATTTATAATGACTTATTAACAGGTCGTACAAAATACGACTTAGTTTGCACCTCTGACTATATGCTTCAAAAGTTCGTCCGTGAGGGTTTGATCACCAAACTCCATAACGACGATGAAGATGATTGGTTAGAGAATTATCACACCTATGCTTCCCCAACTATCAAAGGCAGATTAGATGAGATCGATGTCGCGATGCCAGACGGCACGACCGAATATCTCGAAGATTATTGTGTAGGTTATATGTGGGGGACATTAGGTATCCTCTTCAACCCAGGTTATGAAGATTTCTCCGAAGAGGCAGAACCATTAGAAGATATGGCCTATTGGAATGCTTTCTGGGATGAGAGATACAACAATACCATTTCCATTAAAGATAGCATGCGTGATACTTATGCAGCCGCTTTAATGCATGTTTATGATGATGAACTCGCTGCATTAAAAGCCGAATATGAAGATGGCGAATTAGATGCAGAAACATATAATGAAAAAGTCTCTGAAGTCTTCAATAGAACTGACGATGAGACATTAGCGAAAGTCTCCGCTTCTTTAGAAGAACTTAAAGGTAATATCTTCGGTATGGAAGTCGACTCCGGCAAACAAGATATCGTCACTGGCAAGATCGGTGTGAACCTCGCCTATTCTGGTGATGCTGTCTACTCTATGGATTTAGCGGACAACGAACTCGAAGATAGCGAACTCTATTACTCCGTTCCAACTAATGGCTCTAACATCTGGTTTGATGGATGGTGCATCCCAACTGATGATTCACGTAGTGAAGAGCAGTTCAAAGCCGCCCATGACTTCTTAAATTACATCTCTGATCCAGAGAACGCGGCGAAGAACATGGATTACACCGGCTATACTTCCTATATCGGTGGAGATACCATCTATGAGATGATTCTCGACTGGTATGATGCGAGAACTGATCTCATCTATTTCTACGATGAAAATGATGAATACGGCACATATGAAGACGATGATGATCGTTATCTCTCCTTATATTATTTCGATGAAGAGAATGATGAAGATGTCGAAGTCTGGTATGAAGATTGTCACTTTAAAGCCGATGAAGATCCTGAGATGGATGGTGTGATGCTCTATTTCTACATCGATGATGAGCACACGATCGATTATGGCTATTATAACGAAGTCCTCGTCATGGATGATGAGTGGGAAGAAGTGAATCTCGACTATTTCTTCGATGAAACTTTAGAAGAATATGATCACGCGACATTCTATGTCGACTATTACTGTGAAGATAATGGGGCGGTCGGTAGACAATTCTTCGTCCAATACCCATCCGAAGAAGTGATCACGAGATGTGCAGTTATGGACGATTATGGCGAGACGCAAAACATTAAAGTTTTGAAGATGTGGGAATCCTTCAAATCTAATTCCCTCCCATTATGGGCGGCGATTCTCCTCATCGTGGAACTCGTCCTCATCGCTTCTGGCTTAACATATTTCTTCGTTTCTAAACACATCAAAAAGAAACTGCGAATGATTCGTCAAAAAGAACAACAATAACTAAGGGCATCTCTATTGAGATGCTTTTTTGTATTAGACAAACAATTATTTGTTTATGGAGAAGATTATTTATATAATAAAACAGGAGGTTTTGAAGTATGAAAAAAACAAAACTATTAGTCTTAACAGTTTTACCATTCCTCGTTGGTGGATGCTCAATCGTGGAAGAAACTGGTTCTAGTGAAGAGCCAGAGAGCTCTGTTCCAACAAGTTCCTCTCCTGAAACGAGTTCTGAAGCTAGTTCTTCTTCTGAGAAAAAAGAACCTGCAGGTTTAGTGAGAAAAGAAATCGAAGTGACGATGGTCTCGCACTTCAAAGGTGACCTTGGCTCTGATGAATTCACAGACACTGTTTTATATGATGATCATTATTTCCTTGAAGACCCAAAAACTGTCAATTATGGTTTAGCGTTGATGTCTACTTTTGCCGATGGCGCTTCTTATTCCAATGATTTAGATAATAATGGTTATAAGATTGCTGCCTATCTATCTGCGGCTGGATATACGAAGATTCAAAAGAATGAATATTATAGACGCGGTGTTAAACTCGAAGATTCTCTCGGTGTCATCATCGGTCAAAAGACAATTCATGATTATGATGATAAAGCCTATACATTATTAGCGATCTTCCCAAGAAACGCTGGTTATGGTGCGGAATGGGCTGGTAATTTCAATATCGGCGAAAACGGTATTCATGAAGGTTTTTTAGAAGCGAGAGATGAAATGCTTCGTTTCACGAAGAATTATATCACCACTAATAAAGTGGAAGGCGCATTAAAAGTGTGGACAGCGGGTTATTCTCGTGGCGCGGCTGCCACTAACTTATTCGCAGGGTATCTCGCCGAAGATACGACATATTTTGGTGACAAAGTCACTTTATCTAACAACGATTTATTCGCTTATACAATTGGTACGCCAAGAAACATAGTTTCAGATGTCACTAAAGCACAAGTTTTAAGCGTCTCTGGCCCACGTAGCGGAGAATATACACTCGATACAAATGTTGCCGCTTATGAATATAAAGGCGAAGGAAATATCAACCCAAGCGCTGATAATTATAAAGGCATTCATAACTTCACTGCGATTGGTGATTATATCACCAAACTTCCACCAAAAGATTGGTCATTCACCCGTTATGGCGTCACTGAAGACGTCCTCTACGGTGGCGATAAATTCGTTGAATATTTAGCGGAATATAGCCAAGAAACAGCGGATTCATTCCTCGACAAAGACTATTCTACAAAAATCGCAACTCATACAATTGACTTTGCTAATTTCGATGTCAAAGATACAACCACCAAAGCCTCTGCTGATGAGACGATTGAAGCTCGCATTACTGAGCTCATGTCTTTAGCGGGCAGTCGCAAAGATCTCATCGATGCTGGTTATGCTGATTTATTAGCGGCTGCGACTTCAATCTTCGGCCTTGATTATAAAGGCTTCTATGATAAAGCAATGGAAGGTGGAGTTGGTGGGCTCGCGAAAGTTGGGGTTCTTGCCTACCTTGCTTATGCTGGTGAATTGATGGACAAAACTGATAAAGAAGCTTTAGCTTCAATTGCGATGGATCTCGTTGAACTCTTAGGTATAAATATCGAAGATCGTGAGAATTATACTGATCAACAATTCCTCGCTGATTTACTCGATTTCTTATTCAACGATCCTAAAGCGTCCGCTCGTGCAGAGAAAGTATCACAATTAATCCCAGAGCCATATAAAGCTTTATATCCAAACCTTCTCAAATTCGCGAAAGATAATAGTCTCACTCCATGTACTTTTGATGGTTTAGTCGATTTATTAGCAAAATATATTCATGCGAACAAAACGGATAAAGTAATCGACACAATCGTTTCCCTTTTTGGTGGTTTAATCCCAGATGAATATATGTCTTACCTTGGCATTTTAACAGGCAAAACATATGACATCGATGATTATGGTGGAGATGAAAAAGCAATGAAAAAGGCTGAGGTCCTCGATGTCCTTGATCTCTTTGCAATTGGCAAATATAGCGGAGATGAACTTGTCGCTTCTGCTCAACAAATTAGAGGTCTTGTATTCTCGATTGCAACTGCTGTAGCATTGAGCCCCTACCAATCAATATGCAATCTCATCCTGAACGGATCGTCTTATGGCGAGACAGATCCTGCTAAACTCTCTGATCTCATCGCTGAAATCCTCACTTTGGCTATGCCAAAAGATGACCATGATGAATCGCTCACCTTTAAAGAAGCAGCGAATAAACTCCTCAGCGAATTATTAGAGTCATGCAAGACTGATGCAATCGCTAAATATGTCGATGCATTAGCGGCCAAACCAGATGAAGTGAGAGATATTCTCGTGACTGTCTTATTCAATCCAGGCACGACTTATAATCTCAAATCTGATATTGATAAC
>JAFZVO010000059.1 GCA_017617775.1 Bacilli bacterium
ACTGTTTATTACAAAGTCTTTGGTGATGAAAACCACAATGACACAGCAGAAGCTAGTGTGGCTATTAATATTGCTAATGCGGCAAGCTCTGTAACTGCTGCTCCAACAGCAAAGACAGGCTTAGAATATACTGGCTCTGCTCAAGAATTGGTTAATGCAGGTACTGCAACAGGTGGTACTTTGATGTATAAATTAGGTGAGAATGGCATTTATTCAGAGTCCATTCCTACTGCGACTAATGCAGGCAATTATACTGTTTATTACAAAGTCTTTGGTGATGAAAACCATAATGACACAGATGAAAATAGTGTGGTTGTTAACATCGCTAAAGTGGCGAGCTCTGTAACAGCAGCCCCAACTGCTAAAGATAATTTAGCCAGTGATGGAACTGAGGTTGTTGAACTTATTAATGCAGGTACTGCAACAGGTGGTACTATTCAATATAAATTGAATGATGGAGAATATTCTTCTAACATTCCTACAGTTATCAATCCTGGTGTTTATACTATTTATTACAAAGTAGTGGGTGATGAAAACCACAATGACATCGCTGAAGAATCATTCAACGTCACTGTTGTTGAGAGAATTCATTATAGAGCCTGGAACGGCACAAGTGTTGTTGATGTTGAAGGTGGTTGTATCAACTACACAGTTATTACTGAAAGCACTACAACATTAGAAGATGGTGTATGGTATGTTCTTAAGAACAATGTCACTATCCCAACTCGTATTACAGTTAATGGCAACGCTCATATTATTCTTTGCGATGGTTGCACATTAACTGCAAGTGAAGGAATGACTGTTAATGCAGAAAATACTTTGAATATATATGGCCAAACTGCTGAAACTGGCAAAATTGTTGCAACTGGTATCAATAATACGGCTGGTATTGGTGGTGGTGCTAATACAGCTGGCGGTATGGTCAATATTCACGGTGGCATAATTGAAGCCACGGGTGGAAACCATGGTGCTGGTATTGGTGGTGGTTATAAAAATGGTGGTTATGTCAACATCTATGGTGGTGAGATTGTCGCCAGAGGTGGCTTCGGCGGTGCTGGTATTGGTGGTGGTGCTGGATATAACGGCGGAACAGTCAATGTTCATGGTGGCACAGTCACAGCCATTGGTAACTATGCTGTAGGCATCGGTGCTGGTATTGAAGGTTCCTCTCAAGGCGAATTAATCGTTGATGAAGGTATTCATGTCTTCGGTGGTACTTCTGCTGACGATCTGGAAGAAAAAACTAACTATGACACTCAACGTTGGGACTATATGCTTATCATCGCCCATGTCCATGATTGGTCATATGTGGCTAATGGAGCGAGCATTACTGCAACATGCGGCAACGACAATTGTCCAGTGGCGACAGGTTTAACTTTAACTCTTACCGCTCCAATAGATTATGTTTATGATGGCACAGCAAACACTGCGTCATTTGAGGCTGGCTATAACAATGCAGCATTTGCTAATCCAACTATATCCTATTATTTAAATAATACTTTAGTTGCTGAATGCATTAATGCTGGCACATATGAAGCGAGAGTGACTTTTGGTGGTCAAACTGCAGTATTAGAGTTTGTGATCGCTCAAGCGACTCCAACAGGATATGATTTACCAACAGGTTTAGAAGCAACTTATGGTGATAAATTAAGTGATGTTACTTTACCAGCTGGCTGGTCTTGGAAAACACCTGCTGATGAAGTCGGTAATGTTGGTGATAGAGAACATGTTGCCATCTACACCCCAGCAGATGTTAACTACAAAGCAGTTGAAGAATCATTAACTATTGCAGTTGCAACGGCTGATCCAACATATACAAAACCAACAGGTCTAGAAGGTATTTTTGGTCAAACATTAAGCGATGTTACATTACCTTCTGGCTGGACTTGGAATGACCCAACAATAAGCGTGGGCAATGTGGGAGAGCATAATTTTGATGCGACATACACTCCAAGCGATCCAAATTATCATGCCAAATCAGATGCATTAACAATCACAGTTAATCAAGCGATTCCAACTGGATATGATATTCCAACTGGTTTAGCGGCGACTTATGGCGATGATGTATCTTCTGTGACATTACCAACTAACTGGTCATGGAAATCATCTACTGACAAGGTTGGTAACGCTGGTGATAGAGAGCATGTTGCAATTTACACCCCAGCAGATACAAACTACAAAGCAGTGGAAGAAACATTGACTATTGCAGTGGCTAAAGCCACTCCAACATATGTTGCTCCAAAAGATATTGAAGCTCCATATGATGTGACTTTAAGCAAAGTTGCCTTACCAGAAGGATTCTCCTGGATGGATAACACTCAAGTGGTCAACAAATGGGGTGAACAAACATATAAAGCCAAATTCACTCCAAGTGATACTGCTAATTACAACGTTATTGAAAACATTGACATCAAAGTGAATGTCAAATGGATCTTAGTGGATCCAACCCAAGGTGACGTCAATGTCACAATCAGCGACGGAGAAGTTTCATTTGATGTTAACATCAAAGTGGAAGTCAAAGTGAAGACAGAAATCTCTGTCGATCAAAAGAGAACTGACTACGCTAACTTAGCGACAGAATCTTTCGTTAGTCCAAATGAAGATATCATGGCTATCTATGATGTCAAACTCATCAGAACGACAAATGGTGTAGAAGAAGAGATTCAACCATCTGATATCAAAGAAGGAACAACCATCTATGTTCAAATGGCGATCCCTGAAGAATTAGTGGGCAAATCTTTCCGTTTATTACACATCCATAACGCTGACGATATCGTCGAAGTGACTAATTATTTCGTCAGTCAAGACGGTAAGACCTTAACTGTCGTCGTGGATAGATTATCGGAATTCGCTTTTGTCGGCGCGTTACCAGAAGGAGCAGATAATGGTTTTGATTATAATACCACTCCTGTGTGGGCGGTTGTCTTACTCATCATCTTCGGTATCCTCTTATTAATCGGTTTATTCTTCTTATTCATCTTATTAAAGAAGAAGGACGATGATGACGATGACGAAGAGAAGAAAGAACCAGTTAAAGCGATGTCTATTGCCTTTATTGCTCCATTATTCGTGATCTTAAATGCGGTGAACGGTGTGGTAATTGCCTTTATCGTCGTCGCAGTGCTCACTGTCCTCGTCTGGGGAGCAGATGCCTTCTTATTCATAAAGAGAAAGAATAACAAAAAAGAACAGGTTAAAGAAGAACCTGTTCCTGCTATCGAAGAAAAAGAAGAATTAGAATCTTCTAAAGAAGAACCTGCTCCTAAAGAAGAGCAAAAGGTCAAAGAAGTTAAGGATGAACCAAAAGTGGAGAAGAAGAAAACAACTCGCACTTTAAAAGAGACAATTGCAGTTGCATCCTCTTTGTCTTCCTCTAGCAAATGGAATAAAGAGACAATCGCGAAAGCCTTAAAAGAAAGTCATGGGGATGAAGTGGAGATCAATACGAGAGGTAATTTCACTTCGACTGGTCTTCCACTTGCAGATACTCATTATGCAGTTGATAAAGAAACAAGAAAATGTTTCATCTATGTCTATGAGACTAGTGGAGCACCTCTATTATTAATCAACGCGGATGACAAACTCATGGATGAAGTGAAGGAAAAACATAGCGATGTCTCAAGAAGTGCTTTCCCAAAATCTAAAGATGATTGGTACAGCATTCCTCTTGATGATTCCTATACTGACAAAGAAGTGCAAGTCATCTTGGACTACGCGCATGCATTAGCGTTGGGAAGAAATGAACAAGGCTTATCCATCAAAGACTCTTTGGCAATGGCTTCTGCCTCTAAAGGTGTCCATACATTCAATAAACTCGCAGTCGTGGAATATTTATCTAACTATAAAGAAGTTGAAACCAACAATAGAAAGAATTTCACCTCTACCGGTCTTCCATTAGCGGACACTCATTACCTCACTGATGAAAAAGGGAAGAAGAGCTGTTTCATCTATGTCTATGAAACTTCTGGAGCGATGATGTTCCTCATCAAAGCTAACGATGAATTCGTGGATGGCTATAAAGATGAGCATCAAATTATTTCTAGAAGCGCTTTCCCAAAGTCAAAAGACAAATGGTATACAGTCGTTCTCGATGAATCATATAGTGATGACGATGTCAAAAAACTGCTTGATGATTTAATCGCATTTAACAAATAGTATCTATAAATAATTATTCCTGATTTAGTTTTTAAGATTTACGGTGGCAGCTACGAATGTAGTGGAACATTCTCATTACTTGCAGAGGACCACGAATAATTTATAATAATAAAGTATGGCCAAAAAGAAACTTACAAAATATCAGAAAAGACTCGCTCAATTGATCGCGAATGGGGCGATATCCACATTAGCCTTGCTTTTCTGTGTTCTCAGCGCGAGCTTTTTCCTCAAAGGTGAGATGGCAGCGAATATCTTCTTACCATTAGCTTGCTTCTTCATGGGAGCCATCTACTTTTTAAATTATTTTACAAAAGAGAAAACTAAGCTCTCGGCAATTCGAAATTTTGGATTAGTTGGCATCTATTCGGTTCTCATTGTTCTCTCGATAATTGCTGCCTTTAGCCGCAATGTTCTCGCTTTATTCATATTCGTCTTCTTCTTGATGTTTATCTTTGATACGATCATCGGTTTGGTGATGAAACATAAAGCGAGAAATGTTGTTTTAGCGATTTTAAAATTCCTTTTAGCAATTCTATTTATTCTTCTATTTGTCGCTGTGTACATCTTCGGAGATGAAGAAGTGCTCGGAATGATGTTTGCTTTTGTCCCTCTCCTCATGGCCATCATTGCCTTTGCTCATGCGATGTTAATGGTGTTCTCTGGGGTGAGAAAAACAACGATTGTCCAAATCTTAAAGAAAACATATTCCATTGAAATTTTATACGGCTTAATCGTCTTGGTTGTCGCGACCGCTTTAGTCTTAACAATTACCGAGGATAATATGTCGATCGGTGACGCCTTATGGTATTGCTTTGCCTTGGTGACAACCATCGGTTTTGGTGATGTTACCGCGGTGACAATCGTGGGCCGTATTCTCTCTGTCATTTTAGGTATATACGGCATCATCGTCGTCGCTTTGATCACATCAATCATCGTCAACTTCTATAATGAGACAAAGCATGACCGTGATGATGAAGAAGATGAGGTCTTAAAAGAAGAGCTCAAAGAACTCAACGATCAGAGAAAAGAAGAAGTCGAAAAAAAAGCAGACGAAGAATAAAATAGTGAATAACGGAGTATGGCACTCTACAACCTCCGTTAAATAAATTAAAACAAAGGAGAAAAAACATGTCAGAATCTACTACTAGCGCTTTCTCGCGCTGGATGAGAAAAGAAGCCCAAGAATCGAAACTACTATTCCGTAGCATCCCCTCGTATATCGTGGCTTTTTTTGTGGTCTCCGTCATCGCGATGAACATCCTCGCGAACAAGACCATCGTCAATGAAGAATGGATTGCTTTAGATGGAGGTATCCTCATCTCGTGGTTATCTTTCTTATGCATGGATGTTGTCACCAAACATTTCGGTCCACGAGCCGCAAACAAGATGACGATCTTTGCGGTGGTGGTGAACCTCCTCGTCTGCTTGATATTCTTTATCGTGAGCGTCATACCCACAAAAGATGATTATACGGTGTTTAATACGATTATCGGAGGAACATGGTTCATCCTTTTATCATCAACGATTGCCTTTATATCCTCGGGTATTCTCAATAATTTTTTAAATTATCTGATCAATAAACAGTTCAAAAGAAACCCTGATGGAAAAGTGGCTTTCACGGTGAGTTGCTATGTCTCGACATTCATCGGACAATTCGTCGATAATCTCATCTTCTCAGTTTTAACATTTATGGTTTTTGCCCCGATATTCTGGGATGGGTTCTCTTGGACCTTTATCCAGGCTTTGATGTGCGCGTTGACTGGAGCGGTCTTAGAACTGCTCATGGAAGTGATATTCTCCCCATTTGGCTATATGATTTCTAAACGCTGGAAAAGAGATGGAGTGGGTGAAGAATATTTCAAATTAATGGAGGAAAATAACAATGAAAATATTGATCACAGGAACTAGTCGTGGCATCGGCAGAGCAGCCGCATTAAGATTCCTTACTCTAGGACATGAAGTAGTGGGTATCGATTTATTACCTTCTTCCATTGAAAATGAAAAATATACCCATTTTGTCGGGGATATTCGTTTAAAAGAGCAACTTCCTAACGTTGTTGATATCGATATTATTTTCAATAATGCAGGTGTTCAAAATAGCGAGAATGATATTCAAACCAATCTCGTCGGTTCGATGAACGTGACGGAGAAATATCTTTCTTCTCCAGTTTTAAAATCCATTTTATTCAATGCCTCTGCCTCTGCGCATACCGGATTTGAATTCCCAGAATATGCGGCGAGCAAAGCCGGTGTCATCACCTATATGAAAAATGTCGCCTGTCGACTTGCCCCTCGTGGGGTATTAGTGAATTCCATTTCCCTTGGAGGAGTGGAAACCATCTCCAATAAACCAGTGATGAACGATCCCAAATTATGGCAAAAGGTGATGGATGTCACCCCATTAAAGAAGTGGATGAGTGAAGATGAAGTCTGCGACTGGGTCGTGTTTTTAACTCTTACAAATAAATCGGCTTCTGGGCAAGATTTCCTCATCGATAACGGCGAGAAAGATTTAAACAACACTTTTGTTTGGCCTAAGTAATACATAAAATGTATAATACAACCATGGAAGATTTAAGAAAGCTATTAGAAGAGAGAAAATTTGATGAAGTCGTGGAACTCACTAAGGACGCGACGAAGTCTGAAGAGTTATTCTTTCGTTTATCCGCTTTAATGGCGTTAGGCAAACTCAAAGAAGCGATCAACTGCATTGAAGATCACCGCGTCACTTTACAGGACAATCTCCCATGGCTCATGCGTCTCCATATCGAACTATTATGTTTAGATGGTCGTTTCGATGAAGCTTTCGAAGAGGTCAAATATTATGAGAACCTCCCATATGATTCTCAGGAATCAGAAGAGACATTAAAGAAACTACCAAAAATCATCAGGGAATATGAGACGAGCAAATCCCATCTCGCGATGGAAAAAGAAGATATCATCAAAGGCTTATCAAGCAAGAATTCCGATGATGTCTTAGCCTCCCTCGATGCCTTAAGAGATAAAGATTTAGTTCCGTATTATATCTTTTTACAAAAGATACTATCTTCTTATCATAAACAAGCGATTCGTTCCTTCGCCTTGCTCTTATTAGTCCAACGCGCGGTCAATAAGACCTTCAAGTTCAATAATATGGGCGAAATGATTGAG
>JAFZVO010000060.1 GCA_017617775.1 Bacilli bacterium
AATATCTCGATTTGTTTACCAGTTAAATCTGTCTCATCATATTTTTTGATTTTAAGATATTGGTCATAAGCAATTTTCGGCGCTTTTAAAGAGCTTCTCCTCGGAGAAAGAGAAGGTGGAAGCATGCTTTGAAGAACAGATATCTTGCTCGCAAGATAATAAGAAGATATCTCTTCCGATAAAGATAAAAGATCTTCGTTTAATAAAGGCGCGTCATCGATAACGTCGATAATCTCGTTTAATTGATAACCTGTCTCTTGTTCTAATTGTTCTTTTGTTAACTCACTCTCTTTAGAGGATGTCACATAACCGACTAATTCTTGATGATGAAAATCGATGAGGACACGGACCCCATTAACGATATTTTTCTCCCCGTTATAGACATAAGTAAAAGGACGATCTAACGTCAAAGAGTTATGCTCAATTAATAGTTCAACAACTTTCAATTAAGCCGCCTCTTCAACTTCCTTGATCTTATTAAGGATGATATCTATGATTTGTTGACCAGCGTTTTCGACGCGATCATTGATGACGACATAATCATACATTCCCGCGAGTTGCATCTCACGACGTCCTTTATCAAGACGTTTTTGAATGAGTTCTTTGGATTCGGTTTTACGACCTTTGATACGATTCTCTAGTGTTTTTAATGAAGGTGGCATGAGGAAGAAAGAGATTACACCTGGTCCTTTGTTATTGTTGAGGACTTGGGTGGCCCCTGTCACTTCAATCTCTAAAAAGACGTGCTTACCTTCATCGCGTAACGCTTCGACTTTATCTTTCGGCGTGCCATAAGATTTACCAATAAAAGAAGCGTGTTCTAAAAAGTTATCATTATCGATGTTTCTTTGGAATTCTTCTTCGCTGACAAAATAATAATCTCTACCATCCACTTCTGTTGGACGAGGTTTTCTCGTCGTCATGGAAACAGAGTAAACAAAGGGGAGATTGCTATGGGAGAAGATGTATTCTCTGACCGTGCCTTTACCCACCCCGGATGGACCGCTAAGAATGATTAACAAGCCTTTTTTCATATTGTATTCATTTTCTTAAATTATTTAAGAAGTGTCAATAATATGATAAACTTTCTTTAATATGGATACCCAAACATTAGCAAAAGTGATTAAAAAGTTGAACGAAACGGTGGTTTCTAATTTCATCGCAAAGACAACAGTCCTCAATAAAACTGATTGTTTGTTATCTTTTTCTTTTTACAAGAATGAACAGTTATTAATCTCTCTTAACCACAACAATCCTTTCATTGGGCTCGTGAAGAAAAGGGAAGATATCGTCACGGAAAATGGTAATCTCAATGAGCAACTAAAACAACGCGTGAGAAACACATATATCGAAGAAATCAATCAGCTCAATGATGACCGCATTTTACAAATAAAACTGAGTTTTTCCGATGATTTTAATGCAAAACGTCACTATTTTTTGATTATTGAGCTCATCCCACATCACCCAAATCTTCTCATTTTAGATGATCAAAACACGATTATTTTCGCTAATCATTACACCGATATCACAGTCGACCGCGTCCTCATTAGAAACGGTCGATATCAACTGCCTGAAAAACATGAATCAAACCCTCAAAATATCTCTCTAGAATCTTTCAATGAATCCTGCGAGAGATATCTTGATAAAGTATTAACTAACAAACAACTAAATCCATATTCTAATCTCCTTAAATATTTGGATAAAGAGATTAAGAAATGCCATCGTAAAGAAGAGGTCCTTCTTAAAGAAATCAGTGACTCCAGTAACTACGCGGATTTTAAAGAACGCGGAGACTCTATCCTCACCTATGCCTATGACAAAGAGGAGCTCTCCAATTACTTAAAAGAAAACAGTATCGAATACGATAATAACCTCTCTCCAATCGATAATGCGAATAAGCAGTTCAAACTATATCGTAAGAAGAAAGCCACTATCACTTATGATGAAGAAGAGATAAAGAAAAACAAAGAAAGACTGAATCAGTTATTAGATGATCTTGATACTATTAAATCTTTAGATCTTTATAAGATAAACGCCTTGCAATCTCGCTATCCAAAGTTCATCAAGAAGCAAAAGATTGTAATCAATCCAAAATATCCATTCTTCACCATTATTAACGGAGTGAAATATGCTTTTGGGAGAAATGCGATGCAGAATGATTACCTCACTTTTAGACTCGCGGATAAAGACCACTATTTCTTCCACATCAAAGACTATGCTGGCGCCCATGTCATCCTCATGAAAGATAATCCAACGGAGCAAGAGATATCGATTGCCAGTCAAATCGCTGTCTATGTCAGCAAAAGAGATATCGGTGAAGTGAGCTATGCCAAAGTCTCAACCATTAAAAAAGGCCAAAAGGCCGGAGAAGTAATATTATCTTCTTATTCTTCCTATGTTGTGAAGAATATCGAAGAAGAAGTGAAATTAGCGGTGAAAAACGCCTCAAGATTTATTTAGTTCTTTAGATAAAAAATCTTCACCTTTAATGGCCTCGCTTGTAGAGAGGTCATTAAATTTCTGCTGTCTTAAAATCTCATAGACGACAATCGCCACACAGTTGGAGAGATTGAGACTACGCGCGTTAGGAACCATCGGTAAACGGAGGACACGATCCATATTCTCTCTCAAGATATCATGAGGAATACCTGTTGATTCTCTTCCAAACATCACATAGATATCTTGTACAACATCGGAGAAATCTTCATTGCTATAGACTTTGTCCCCGTATCTTGAGATATAGAATATGTTGATATTGCTGTGTTTTTTATTGAATTCTTCGATATTTTCGTAGTAATCGTAGTCTAGTGTTTCAATATAATCTAAACCCGCGCGTTTTAAATCTTTTTCCGCCAAAGAGAAAGTGATTGGTCCAATGATATGGAGCTTAGCTTTCACCGCCATACAAGTACGCATAATATTACCTGTATTTAAAGGCTTTTCGGGGCGATATAAAACGACGTGGATCATCGACTTACTTCTTTAAAGTTGGGAGGATGACTTTTTGATAATTATCCAAACAAGTTTGGATGATCTTTTTAGCTGTTTCTCTTCCATCAAATGTTTGAATGAAAGTGGCCTTCCCTTCAAGGGTTTTGTAGACAGTGAAGAAGTGAATGATTTCATCTTTCACGTGTTGTGGTAATTCTTCAATTTCTTCATATCCAGAATAGAAAGGGTCGTGCATTGGCACGGCGATGATCTTTTCGTCTTCCATTCCGTTATCTTTCATTCTCATCACCCCTAATGGTTTGCACTGGACAAAGGCCATTGGGAGAATTGGTTCAGAGCAAATCACTAAAACATCAAGTGGATCATGGTCATCCGCATAAGTGAGAGGAATGAATCCGTAGTTATGTGGATAGTGAGTAGATGTGAATAAGACACGGTCAAGAATTAATCGACCAGTGGCTTTATCTAATTCATATTTGTTCTTGCTCCCTTTTGAGATTTCAATAAAGGCTAAGAATGAATCAGGGGTCACTCTTTCCTTTGCTACATCATGCCATACATTCATCAGTTTATCCTCCTATTTCTTAAGACTGATTCTCACAGTTGCTCTTAACAGAGCAAGTTGAGCTCTTTCGACATCTAAATTCTCTAATTTTTCTTCTAATCTATGCATCGCGCGTTCTTTGGCAGCTTCCGCTCTCGAGAAGTCGATTTCATCCTGACTCTCGATGGAATTGACCATCAGGGTCGCGACATTATCTTTAATGGAGAGAAGTCCACCACCAACAGCGAAAAGCGTTTCTTTACCATTTTCATCTTTAATCATCATCTCGGAGATGCTGACTGTGGTGATGATCGGCGCGTGGCCTGGTAAGATACCTAAGACCGCATCATCATTACGCACTCTTAAATAAGTCACATCTTTCGACATGTATTTCTTATATGGAGTTAATATGTCTAGATGAAAGGTTGACATTATTTCATGCTCTCCGCTTTCTTACGCGCGTCTTCAATCGTTCCGACATAGAGGAACGCTGATTCTGGGAGATCATCCGCTTCACCTTCTAAGATCGCTTTAAAGCTTCTCACTGTATCAGGGATCTTGACAAATAAACCTTTGAGGCCGCTGAATTGTTCGGCGACGTGGAATGGTTGAGAGAGGAAGTTTCTGATTCTTCGCGCTCTCGCCACTGTCTTCTTATCTTCTTCGCTTAATTCATCCATACCTAAGATGGCGATGATATCACTTAATTCTTTATATCTCTCAAGGATTTCAATCACTCTACGAGCGACTTTATAGTGTTCTTCGCCGACGACACTGACTTCGAGAGCTGTGGAAGATGAGGCTAATGGATCAACAGCTGGATAAATACCTAAAGCCGCTGTCCCTCTATCAAGAACAGTCTTCGCATCTAAGTGTGAGAATGTCGTCGCTGGGGCTGGGTCTGTTAAGTCATCAGCTGGAACATAGATGGCTTGGACAGAGGTGATAGAACCATCTTTTGTGGAAGTGATTCTCTCTTGTAATTGGCCCATCTCAGTCGCTAATGTTGGTTGATATCCAACCGCACTTGGCATACGACCGAGAAGCGCGGACACTTCAGAACCCGCTTGTGTGAACCTAAAGATATTATCGATAAATAATAAGACATCGGAATGCTTATAATCGCGGAAATACTCCGCCATTGTTAACCCACTTAATCCAACTCTCATTCTTGCTCCTGGCGGTTCGTTCATCTGACCGAAGACAAGAGCAGTTTTGCTTAAAACACCACTATTTTTCATTTCGAAATAGAGGTCATTACCTTCTCTACTTCTCTCTCCGACACCGGCGAAAACAGAGATACCACCTTTTTCACTAGCGATGTTATTCATGAGTTCTTGAATGAGGACTGTTTTACCAACACCAGCACCGCCGAATAAACCGATCTTGCCACCTTTAACATATGGGCAGAGAAGGTCGATAACTTTAATACCAGTTTCAAAGACTTCTGTTTTCACGGATTGATCTTTGAACTTTGGAGCGTCGCGATGGATTGGTAATTTCTTCGCAGTTTTTAGTTCATCATCTCCAAGTCCATCTAAAGGTTCACCAAGGACGTTGAACATTCTACCAAGAGTCGCTTCTCCCACGGGAACTTCGATTGGTTTTTCCGTAGAAACCGCTGTCATTCCACGAACTAATCCTTCAGTTGGACCCATGGAAACACATCTGACGACATCATCACCGATGTGCTGTGCGACTTCGACGACGAGCTTGTTTCCTTCACCGCGATCAATCTCTAACGCTGTTAACAGCTCAGGGAGATGTTGGTTGTGGAATTGGACGTCGATAATCGGTCCGACAACTTGAATAATCTTTCCTTTATTTTCACTCATAACTAGTCCTCCTAGAGCGATTCTGCCGCTCCAACAATTTCTATAAGTTCTTGCGTGATTGCGCCTTGACGCGCTTTCGCAAATTCGATTTGTAATTGATCTAATAATTCCTCCGCATTCTTCGTCGCGTTCTCCATCGCGTTGCTGCGTGCGGCTTGTTCACACACTTCACTCTCTAACAAGTAGGAATATAAACGATTCTCTAAATAGAATGGAGTGAGGGTTTCAAATAGCTTTTGCTTATTTGGTTCTAATAGAGGTGGATAACCTACACCATTATCATTTCTCTCTAGGGATAATGGGAGGAAATTCACATCCACAGGAATAAATGTAATCGGGTTTTTATATGACGTATAAATGAGATGTATCTGTCGATATTCACCCTTGCTATATGCTTCTACGAGATAAGAGACCATTCTTCTAATCGCTCCCCTATCTCTCGCATTCGCATAGTCAGAAAATTTATCTAAAACAGTAAATGCCCCGTTCTTATAATGAACGAATCCTTTCCTTCCTAAGATGATAGCTTCATCATTTGGATTGACCTTTTCATCCGCGAGTTTAAAGATGTTCGTATTATAAGATCCGCATAAGCCGAGAGAAGATGAGACGATGACATATAAGTTCTTATTCGCCTTATCATTGATCTCGAGCAATGGAGAAGAAACATTATCAACGTATTTGAAAACCTGGTCACTGGCTTGGTTGATCGCTTCCGCGAATTCTTTGTTCGCGAGCATGCGATATCTCCAAGTTTTTAACTTGACCGAACTGACGAGCTTCATCGCACTAGTGACCTTATAGGCCCCAGTGATGGAACTCATACGAGATTTAATTTTGTTAATGTTTTGTCCCATTATCTCAAGTAATCTTTCTCGTAGACTTTGAAGAATTCTTCAATTAACTTCTTCAATTTCTCCTCGTTTTCTGGAGAGATAATCTTATCTTTCCTAATATCGAGGAAGATTTGTTTGTCTTTTCCTTTTACATAATCATAGGAACGGGATAATGATTCTTTGACCTTTTCAAGTTTCACATTATCCAAATATCCATATTTCGCCGCGAAGAGTTCATAGATTTCTCTTTCCATCTCATAAGGCGCGTATTGTCCTTGTCTTAAAACTTGGAGCAACACTTCACCATGATTGAGAATATGTTGAGTAGAAGCATCTAAATCACTACCGAATTGGGCGAATGATTTCATTTCATTGAAGCTCGCGAGATCGATCTTCAAAGAAGATGCTACTTGTTTCATCGCTTTGGTCTGTGCGGCACCGCCCACACGAGAGACGGATAAACCAGCATCGATGGCTGGTCTTTGACCGGCGTTGAATAAATCTGTGACTAAGAAGATTTGACCATCAGTAATCGAGATGACGTTGGTGGGAATATAAGCAGAGATATCACCAGCCTGTGTTTCAACGATTGGTAAAGCCGTAATCGAACCTCCACCATTTTCATCATTGAGTTTACACGCTCTTTCTAATAGACGGCTATGGAGATAGAAGACATCACCTGGGTAAGCTTCTCTTCCTGGGGAACGCTTTAAAAGCAAGGATAAGGCACGGTAGCTGACCGCATGCTTAGATAAATCGTCATAGACGATTAAGACATCTTTGCCTTGTTCCATGAAGTATTCCGCCATCGCGATACCAGTATATGGGGAGATGTAGAGCATTGGGGCAGGCTCACTTGCTGTCGCGGCTACCACAATCGTATAATCCATCGCACCATAAGCTTTAAGCTTATCAACAATCTGGGCCACAGAGGAGTTCTTCTGTCCAATCGCGACATAGATACAGATCACATCTTTACCTTTTTGGTTGATGATGGTATCGACAGCAATCGCGGTTTTGCCTGTTTGTCGGTCACAGATGATGAGTTCTCTTTGACCACGTCCAATTGGAGTAATCGCATCGATCATCGTGATACCAGTCTCTAATGGAGTGTCAACGCTCTTACGTTTCATCACGCCAGGCGCAATCACTTCGATTGGTTTTCTCTTCTTCGTGTTAATTGGGGCTAATCCGTCGATGGGTTGACCTAAGGAGTTGACCACTCTTCCGAGCATCTCTTCTCCAACTGGCACTTCCATGACGCGTTTTGTTCTTTTAACTTCGTCACCTTCTTTAATTAAAGAGTCATTGCCGAGTAAGACGACACCGACATGGTCGCTCTCAAGGTTCATCACGAGTCCATAGACATCGTGAGGGAACATCAAGAGTTCCGCGTTCATCGCATTATCAAGTCCGTAGACTAAAGCGATACCATCTCCTAAAGAGATCACGGTTCCGACATCACTGCTGTCAATCTTGCTCTTATAAGATTTGATTTGTTCTTTGATTAAAGAAGATATCTCATTGGCGTTAATTTTCATAATTTAGCCCTCATTTCTTAAAAGTTTTCTTTTCATTCTCTCAATTTGAGAAACGATTGATGAATCGTAGATATGATCATTGATCAATATACGCACCCCACCAATAAGGGTTGGATCGACGATTAATTTGAGATAGACTTTGCAGCCCTCTTTCTTTCCGATCGCATCTTCCATGCGCTTAATCGTCTTCTTGTCGAGTTCAATTGAAGAATATAATAGTCCTTCCTTTACTCCTTGATAGCTGTTCGCGTCACTGATGAACGCTTGCATGATATCTTTTAAATACTTCACACGGTGATTCTTGATGACGATATAGATTAAATCTAAAATATCTTCATCAATTCCTTGAAGCACTTTTTTGGCAACCTCTTGCCTTTCAGCAATGGATAAGAATTCATTAGAAAGAAGCATGAGGAAACTCTCGTTCTCATTAAAGATATCGAGCAATTGTTTAGCCTGATTTTCGATTTCTTCAAGATTGTTCTTTTCTAGAGAAAGCGAATATAAGGCTTTAGCGTATCGAGAAGCGATTTCGTTCATAACTAATCTTCAATACTCCTAATAAAATCCTCGGCAATTCTCGCATTATCTTTCTCATTGACCTCTCTTTTTAAGATTTCAGAGGACGCGGAAAGGGCGAGATTCACCATTTCTTTTCTAATGTTTTCCTTCGCATCAAGGGTTGCTTGCTCAATGTCTTTTTGAGCATCATCTTTCATTTTGGTAATTAAGCGGTTCGTTTCTTCCACCATGCGATTTCTTTCTTCAAGAGAAGCTTTGCGAGCTTCATCCACAAGTTGGTCGGCCTTCTTCTGTCCGGCGATGATCATCTCTTCAGATTGCTTGGCATTCTGGGCGGCAATCGCTTTATCCTCTTCAGACTGCTTGATATTGTTTTCAATATAATTCTGTCTTTCGGTGATAATCTTCTTCACTGGCTTATAAGCCAAGTAGATGACAGCAGCGATCAGAACGAGAAGGGCGGCTAATTGGACGACAAAAGATATCCAGTTAGGAATCAACTTAGAGATGAAATCTTCACTGGTTGGTTTTTCGATACCTGTACTTGTAAAGAACATAGATTACCCTCCCTTCTTTATCCGACGAATAAACATAAAATAGCGATTAATAACGCGTAGATGGCTGTAGTTTCGACTAACGCACAAGCGAGAATCATCGTACTACGTAATTTACCAAACATCTCTGGGTTTCTGGACATACCTTCGATGGACTTGCAGCAGACAAGACCTTCACCGATGGCGGAGAAACCGACAGATGCCATGGCGATCGCAGCGGCTAAGACATTCAATCCTTCCATATTTCTTCCTCCTTTCCTTAAATATTTTCATCTGGCACTTCGTTAGAGATATTGATCATCGTTAAGAAGATGAATATCGTCGTCTGGATGAGACCAGAGAATAAATCAAAATAGGCATGTAATATCGGGGTCACAAATGGAGCGATAAAGACTTCGTTCCAGGCGCTATCGATGAATGAGAAAATCATTCCGGACAAACTGCCTAATGCCCAATATACAATGCTCATCAAAGTCCAACCTGCTAATGCGTTACTGAATAGACGCAAAGTCATCGATAATAATGGAGCCCACATTGAAATCAAGTTGATGGGCATCATCACCGGGTATGGATCGATATAGCGTTTGAAGTATTTCCACTTCGTATATTTCACACTTGTCGCATGGATGAGGACAAAAGTGATTAAAGCTAAAGATAAAGGAACGGCGAGATTAGTGACCGGAGAAGGTAAAC
>JAFZVO010000006.1 GCA_017617775.1 Bacilli bacterium
ATCTTCGGATTAGTCAGCTACTTCGTGAGATTAGCGAGAGTCAAGAGACTCGGCATTCAAACTCCTACTGGATTCAAAGTCCTATACTCTTTAGGTGTCATCATTCCATTCTTAGCAATCTACACCAGCTACAAGATGGAAAAACTCCTCTTAGGCTATATCCATGAAAAAGATCCTGAATTCAAAGGAAGATATCCATTATTCCTCATTCCAGGATTTGTCTTACCACTATTCATGAATGCCTTTGATATGGTGGAAAAAGACCGCTTATTCAACAAGATTGTTGACCTCTATAGCGGAGAATAATTCTCTAACCACATTATAAAAATAGCACTTCGCAAGAAGTGCTTTTAATTTACTAACTTATCTTGATAATAAGTGTTTTTAATGAGTCCTCCACCGAGACATACATCATCGAGGTAGAAGACTGCGGCTTGTCCAGGAGTGACCGCTTTTATCGGTTCATCATAGACGAGTCTCACTTCATTATCATTATTGTAATATAAGGTGACATTATTATCTTGTTGACGGTATCTAAATTTCACTTGGATATGACTACCTTCTGGAATCATCCCATTGATGAAGTTAAGTGAATCAACTATGCAACTATCGGATAAGAGATAGGCAGAATCATCACCGCTCGCGACATAGAGAATATTCTTCTTCACATCTTTCTTCGCGACGAACCAGCCTTTTGCTTCTTCGCCGGAGATGCCTCCAATACCTAAGCCTTTACGTTGTCCAATCGTGTAATACATCACACCTTCATGTGTGCCGACAACGCGGTTATTTTCAATATCGACGATATCCCCTTTCTTCGCGGGAATATAGTTTTTAAGGAATTCTCTAAAGTTTCTTTCGCCGATGAAACAGATACCGGTTGAATCCTTTTTATCCATCACAGAATATAGGTTAAGTTCATGAGCGATCTTTCTCACTTCTTCTTTGTTGATATCGCCTAACGGGAATAAACAAGAAGAAAGCTGTTCATAATCGATTTGGGAGAGGAAATATGTCTGGTCTTTGTTGCGGTCTGCAGCTTTAGCCATTCTCACCACATCACCTTCAATTCTCTTCGCGTAATGGCCCATCGCGATATAGTCAAAACCGTGTTCTTTGGCATATTTGAGAAAAGGTCCAAACTTGATATATTTGTTGCAGAAGATATCGGGATTTGGAGTTCTACCGATTTCATATTCTCTAATTAAATAAGTGAAAACATCATCCCAATATTCCTTGATAAAATCTAAACGAATCAAAGGTGTTTCTAATAAATCAGCGACTTTTTTCGCATCATCCCAGTCCTTTTCTTGGGGGCATTGATCCCCGTTAAGTGTGGGATTACCGAGATAATCATTATTCGCGAGAGCGTCCCAATTACGCATGAAACAGGCTGTAACATCATAGCCCTCTTTCTTTAAAAGATATAGAGCCACCGCGGAGTCCACACCTCCCGAAAGGCCTAATAAGACTTTCTTCATAAAGGGAAGAGCTCCTTGCTATCTAAAAGCAAAGTAAATGGTCCATCATTCTCGCTTTCGACTTTCATGTCCGCGCCGAAAACACCTGTGGCAACCATTCCGCGTTTTTGTTCAATTAATAGGTTAAAGTAATCATATAGTTTTTCCGCTTCAAAAGGTCGTAAAGCATCAACGAATGAAGGCCTTCTTCCTTTCTTCACATCGCCATATAAAGTGAATTGACTAACGGAAAGAATTCGTCCATCGACATCATCTAAAGAAATATTGATCTGTCCGTGTTCATCTGGGAAGACGCGTAAAGATAGAATCTTATCGACCATCTTCTCCACAATCTCTTCATTATCACCACTAGTAAAACCAACAAGCAAAAGAAATCCTCGAGAAATAGAGGAAACGACTTTGCCTTGGATAGTCACACTGGCGCGATTAACAGTGGTTAACACTACTCTCATTTCTTCTTCACCTTGCTCCAATACTCTTTAAGAGATTGCTCATATTTATTGTCTTGATATTCGTAATACTTGTGGTCTTTGATATCATCTGGGAGATATTGTTGATTATACCAGTGATTTGGATAATCATGAGGATAGACATAATGCTGTCCTTTGACTTTTGCATCTTTCCCATCAAAGTGAGTGTTTTGCAATTGACGAGGAACATTAATGCCTAACCCTTTTCGTACATCATCTAAAGCGGCATCAATACCAAGTAATGCAGAATTACTCTTCGGCGCGGTCGCGAGCAAAATACACGCATTCGCGAGAGGAAGGCGAGCTTCTGGCATACCGAGTTGAAGAGCGGAATCTACCGCAGCTTTCACAATTGGGATCGCTTGCGGATAGGCTAAACCGATATCTTCACTCGCGGAGCATAATAATCTACGACAGACAGCGATTAAATCGCCACCTTCTAATAATTTAGCCATATAGAATAAAGCCGCATCAGGATCGCTACCGCGTAATGATTTCATCAACGCGCTTAAATTATCGAAATGTTTATCTTCCCCACGGTCATAGACGATATTAGCTTTATCGATGAGTTCATCGACTTTCGCGAGGGTAATCTTATTATCTTCTAAAGAAGATGTTAAGAATTCAAGATTATTCAAACACTTACGCATATCCCCATTCGCCGCTAAAGCGAGACGAGATAATGCTTCTTCTTCAATCTCGATATTGAGTTCTTTACACGCTCTTAAAATGCCCTTTTCTATCTCTTTAGCTTTGATGGCTTTAAATTCAAAAACCACACATCGAGAGATTAAAGCGGGATAGATATAGAAATATGGGTTCTCAGTAGTCGAAGCAATTAAAGTGATATCTCCACTTTCCACAAATTCTAATAAAGATTGTTGTTGTTTCTTGTTGAGATATTGAATCTCGTCTAAATATAGAAGAATACCATTTCCATTGAATAAAGAATCGATATCACCGATCACTTTTTTAATATCATCTGTTGAGGCATTCGTCCCGTTTAGTTTATAAAGCGTTAGATTTGATTGCTTGGCGATGATGTTAGCAATCGTTGTCTTTCCTGTTCCAGGAGGACCATAGAAGATCATATTGGGAACTTTTTTATTATTTAAGGCATTACGAAAGACACTACCAGTTTTTAATAGATGCTCTTGGCCCACCATTTCTTCAAGGGTGGTTGGTCTCATAATGTCCGCTAATGGTCGATTCATTTTCTTCCTTATTTTATAAGGTAAAGAAAAAGAATAAAACATTAATTTTTCTTTTTCGTTCATATATCATAGAAACATGAGACAAGATTTCATCAATCATCTATCCACTTACCTCGATAAAAAAGAAATCGATTCTTTGTTATCTTCTTTAGACCAAAAGAATGTGAATGGTCTTGTTTTAAACAACGAAAAGATGAATGAAGAAACTCTTCTTTCTCTATATCCTAATATCAAGAAACATCCGATTGTTCCATATGCCTATATCTTTGATAAGGATGAATATCCATTAGGGAAAACCATCTATCATGAATTAGGCTGTTTCTATCTACAAGAACCCTCTGCCATACTAGTGAGTTATCTTTTAAACCCAAATGAAAAAGATATCCTTCTTGATTTATGCGCGGCTCCGGGAGGTAAGTCAATCGGTGCCTCTCTCCTCATGAATAACAAAGGTCTCATCATCTCTAATGATCTTGCCCGAGACAGATGCTTCATCCTTCAAGAAAACGTTCAGAGAATGGGAAGGGGGAATGTCGTCATCACTAATAACGACTTCTCTACTATCTACCCCTATTATCAAAACTATTTCACAAAGATCATTTTAGATGCCCCTTGTTCAGGTTCAGGTATGTTCCGTAAAGAGAGCAAGATGATCGATGATTGGTCACTCAATAAAGTTTTTAAGTTCTCGATGATTCAATGTGAGCTCATCGATATCTGTTACCAAATGCTCGCTCCGGGAGGAGAGATGGTCTATTCCACTTGCTCCTATTCATACGAAGAAGATGAAATGGCCATCAAACATCTTTTAGAGCATACCAATGCTGTAATTGAACCGATTGAAGAAAGAAAAGAATATTATCAGAGCAAAGATAAACTAGGGATTCATCTCTTCCCTCATCGCTTTAACGGAGAAGGTCATTATATCTGCTTAATCAAAAAGCCAGGAGAATTAAAATATCCGAGAAATCATTTAAACTACAAGAATAACAATTATCCAGAGCAGATTCGTCAATTTGACATCAAGAACTTCAATAATGTTTTATTTGGTTTGGAGGTTTCTTTCTCCTATAAGAAACTCAACATCATCCAATATGGATTAAAGATTGGAGAAGTCTTCTCTAAAGGTGTTAATTACGATTATCATTTATCTCATTATATAAATAGATACGAGCATGAATATGAGGCAAACGAAGAACAGATTAAAAAGTATCTTAATGGGGAAGAATTCGTTATTGAAAAAGAGATAACTCGTGGGAATATCCTTTTAAAATACCGAGGAATTCCTATTGATTTTACAAAAAATAACGGCAATATCATCAAAAACCGTTATCCCAAAAAACTTCG
>JAFZVO010000061.1 GCA_017617775.1 Bacilli bacterium
GATATCTTAGAAGGAACATCGACTAGCAGGAGTTATAAATACTTCTCTTTCTTAACTAATAGTTATTCTTTTTTGCTTAACTATTTAGATAACCCAACCCTTGTCTATGTCGATGACGATGCGATTGAACAATCTGATAAGCTACTACAAGATGAATCGTTCCATTTATTAGAAGAGATGTTTGAAGAAGGAAAGATTATCTCACACTTAGAGATGTATAGAGAACTCAATGAAGTCGTCTTCAATAGCAAATGTCAAACGATCAAGACATCAGTGTTCTTAAAACATAATTCTGATATCACGTTCGCCTGTCGATCTGTTCCCTATACCACCAATAAAGAAAGCGACGCGGTTAATATCATCCATAATTACCTCAATGATGGATATTCAGTCACTATTTGTTTACATACATCTGAACAATTAAATCTTTTATCTGAATTACTATATAAAGAAAAGATTCCAATGAAGGTAGTCTCTAACTTTGATCTACCCGAGAAAGGAACAGTAAACGTCCTTCTCGCCTCTATTCCACGTGGATTTGTTCTCCCGGAAGAGAAATATGTCTTATTAAGCTCTGCGGAGCTCTTTAATGAGAAGATTAAGACATCCAGGTTTGATACGAGATTTAAAAAGGGAACAATCATCAAGAACTTTGAAGAATTAGAACCTGGTGATTATATCGTCCATGAGTACCATGGTATCGGTCAATTCTTAGAATTACAGACTCTTGAGATTGATGGTATGCATCGAGACTATCTTAAATGCGCTTATTTTGGTAATGAGGTTTTATATGTCCCATTAGCCCAGTTCCAACTGGTAAGAAAATATCAAGGTAAAGAAGGCTCTACACCTAGACTATCTCACTTGCATGGAAAAGACTGGGAGAACACTAAAAAGAGAATTAAAGAGAAGATCAACGATTTAGCGAATCGCCTCTTCAATCTATATGTGGAAAGAAGCAAACAGATTGGTTATGCCTTCCAAGAAGATGATTCCTTCCAAAAAGATTTTGAAGATTTATGTGAATTCGAATTAACGGAAGATCAGAAGAAAGCGGTTGATGAAATTAAAGGCGATATGCAGTCCAGCCATCCAATGGATAGACTCTTATGCGGCGACGTTGGCTTTGGAAAAACAGAAGTTGCTTTTAGAGCGATATTTAAAGCGATATCTTCAGGTAAACAAGCGGCGATGCTCTGCCCAACCACATTATTAGCAAGGCAACATTATGAAAGAGCAATCGAAAGATTTAAGGGTTTTGATATAAAAATCGCCATCTTTTCTCGTCTAATTTCTCAAAAAGAACAAAAACAATATATCCAAGGATTAAAAGATGGAACTATCCATTTAGCGATCGGCACGCATCGTTTGTTATCGGAAAAGATTGCTTTTAAAGATTTAGGTTTATTAGTAATTGATGAAGAACAACGTTTTGGTGTGGAACAAAAAGAGAAGCTTAAAGAACTGAAGAGAAATGTAGACGTCCTCTCGTTAAGCGCCACTCCAATCCCTAGAACTCTCCAGATGTCTTTATTAGGTGTGAGATCTTTATCGCAGATTCAAACCGCGCCGATCGATAGAATGCCAATCCAGACATATGTCATCCCTTATAAATTTGAAATCTGTAAAGAGCTTATAGAAAGAGAATTAGGGAGAGGTGGACAAGTCTTCTATATGCATAATAATATTTCCACTCTCTATGCCTACGCGAACAAATTACAGAAAGCTTTACCCGATATCACAATAGGCGTGGTCCATGGGCAGATGGATAAAGAAGACTTAGAAGAGATCATGATGAACTACTATAACGGTTTAATCGATGTTTTAGTCTGCACGTCCATCATTGAAAACGGCATTGATATCCCTAATGCCAATACGATCATCGTTGAAGATAGTGAACGTTATGGTTTAAGCCAGTTATATCAAATTAAAGGAAGAGTAGGTAGAAGTGACCGTATCGCCTATGCTTATTTGATGTTCAGTGAGCATAAAGTGATGTCAGAGAAAGTGCAGAAGCGCTTAAAAGCGATTCAAGACTTCACTGAACTCGGTAGTGGTTACCGCATCGCCCAAAGAGATTTGATGATCAGAGGTGCGGGAGATATCTTAGGACCAGAACAAGCTGGTTATATCGATTCTATCGGTCTAGATTTATATCTCAAACTCTTAAATGAAGCAGTGTTAGAGAAGGTGGAAGGCGAGAAGAAGATTGAAAACGATATTGATGTTTCTAAACTCACGATTAAATTCGATGCCTATATCCCAGAAGAATACGCTTCTGATCCAGATAAGATTGAATTATATCAAGAGATCATCTCTGCTAGTTCAGTCGATTCTCTTCTCTCTCTAAAGAGAAAAGTCGAAGACATATATGGTAAGCTCCCGGAAAGTGTAGAACTCGTCTTTAAGAAGAGAGGTATTGAACTATTAATTAAAGAAAGCAATGTCTTAAAGGTCGAAGAAAGTATCCGTACAGTGGAGATTACAATGGGAGAACCATATATCAATATCAAAGGTATTGGAAATATTCTTTTTGAAGCATTAATACCATATTTAAATAAAATTAAGGTAAGATATGCTAAACAGGAATTCCAGATCATCGTGAATAAAGGACCAGATGTCCTTAATGATTTAGAAGGAATTCTTTATAAACTGATCACCGTCAAGAAGACGAATAAAACCGTGGAGATAGCATGAGATTAGATCTTTGTTTAAAACATTCTGGCATCGTCAAAAGAAGAACGGTCGCGAAGTATTTCTGCGAACGTGGTTTAGTGATGATCAATGATCGAGTGGGTAAACCATCCAGTGAAGTCAAAGATGGTGATTTCGTCACGGTGAGATATGGTGAGAAAGATATTAGGATGCAAGTCTCATTAAAAAGAGAAGGTCGTGTCGTCTATGTTGGATACACGTTAATTGAGGAGCAAAAGGTCGATGCTTAATCTCGATAAGAACAAGAAATATTTGCTCGCTTGTAGCTATGGACCAGACTCCATGTATCTTTGTGATGAATTGAGAAATGAAGGTTATAACTTTGGAATTGCTCATGTCAATTATCATTTCCGTAAAGAAAGCGATGATGAAGAGAAAGCATTAAGAGAATATTGCTACAAATATAACATCACTTTATATCTTTATAATAATCAGGAAGCAATCATCTCCAATTTGGAAGAAGAAGCGCGTGAAATTAGATATCGTTTCTTTAAAAACGTTTATGAACGAGATGGTTACGATGCTTTACTAGTCGCCCACCATAAAGATGATCATTTAGAGACATATTTGTTGCAAAAACAACGTAAAAACCTTCCTCTTTTTTATGGAATCAGCGAAAAAACAATGATTAATGGGATGGTGATTATCCGTCCATTATTAAATCTTTATAAAGAAGATATTATCAAATATAATGATGAGCATCACATTCCTTATTCACTAGATGTTACTAATCTCGAAAATATCTTCTTAAGAAACAGGATTAGAAACAACATTTTAAAGAAATACACGAGAGGTCAAAAGGACGCTTTAGCTCGTGAAATTGAAAACGAAAATAAGAGACTAGATACAATTAAATGTAAGTTAAATATAAACGATAATAGTTCGACTGAATTCTTGCTTTCTTTGTCTAATGAAGAGCTTGCCTATTCTCTCACCTCTCTCATCCGTAATTACATTCCTGATTATGAAATCTCGATGCGTTTCGTGGGAGAGATTAAAAAGGTTTTGTCTTCAAATAAATCTAACGTTTTGATTCCGTTAAGAAACGATTATTATCTGTCCAAAGAATACAATCGACTCAATGTCAGAGAATTCACTTCTTTTGAACCAATTCATCTTAATAGACCGACACTTATCGATAACGAATTATTCTATTTTGATTTAGAAAAAGTGGGGGAGAAGAAAGGGATCAATCAATATCCTTTAACCATTAGACCAACTCAAAAAGGTGATCGATATCAAATCAAAGATTACTCTGTCTCGGTCAATCGCTTGTTTATCGATTGGAAGATGCCGATGTATCTAAGAAAGATTTGGCCAGTATTTGTGCATGAGGGAAAGATTATTTACATCCCTCATTATCAAGCAAATTTTGAAGTGAAAAACGATCAATATTTCTATGTGAAATATGGTTTTACTTTGAAAAAGTGACGTTTACTAATATAATTAACAAGAACATTCTTTGAATGTAGAGTATCAATTAAACTAGGAGGTACATTTATGGACGAAGAACCAAGACAACAAGAACCTCAAAGAAGAGGGATATCCATCGGTTTTATCATCTCCCTGATATTAGTGGTCGGTCTCATTGTGATGATGGCCATGCTTTTATTTGGAAACTTCTCTAGTTCGACAACGTTAAACGAAGTCCAATTTATCCAAGCTTTGGAAAACGATAGAGTCTTAACGATTGAATCCACTCCTAAAGAGCAGACATTAATCATTCTTGAAGGTAAATATGAATACACGGATAAGAACAACAATGCGAGAACAGGTCGATATTATGTCGCCGTCCAATGGGATACATATTATGACACTGAACATCAATACACATATACAAATGAAGAGACGAAAGAACAAGTCGTCACTCCAGCGGGTCAATCTATTGATTCTTTAATCATCGCGAAGGTTGCTGAAGGCAAGAAAGGTTTAACTTATACAGTCAAAGACCCATATGTCACATCCTTCTGGGATCAATGGGGACCAACCATCATCATGGGTGGTTTAAGCTTGTTATTAGTCCTCTTCTTGTTCTCGAGATTATCGAGGTCCGTAGGTAACTCCAATCAAAAGGCTCTCGACTTCAACCGTTCTAGAGCGAGAAAAGAAACAAACTCCAAAGTCAAATTCGCCGATGTCGCGGGTTGTGATGAAGAGAAAGCGGAGATGGTGGAACTCGTCTCCTACTTAAAAGAGCCAAGAAAATACTCCCGTTATGGGGCGAAATTACCAAAAGGTGTGCTTCTTGTCGGCCCGCCTGGCTGTGGTAAAACATTATTAGCCAAGGCTGTTGCTGGTGAAGCCGGTGTCCCATTCTATTCCATCTCTGGTTCCGACTTTGTCGAAATGTTCGTCGGTGTCGGTGCGGGACGTGTCCGTGACATGTTTAGAATTGCCAAGCAAAACGCACCTTGCTTAGTCTTTATCGATGAAATCGATGCGGTCGGTAGACAAAGAGGCGCTGGCTTAGGTGGTGGAAACGATGAAAGAGAACAAACTCTCAACCAATTATTGGTTGAAATGGACGGCTTCTCCGATAATAGTGGTATTATCGTGATCGCCGCGACTAATAGAGACGATGTCCTTGATCCAGCCCTTATGAGAGCGGGTCGTTTCGATCGCACAATCACAGTTTCTTTACCAGATCGTAAAGGTCGTGAAGATATCTTCAAAGTCCATGCGAGAAATAAAAATATCGATCCCGATGTGAACTTTGAAAACCTCGCCAAGAGAACTGTTGGCTTCTCTGGTGCGGATATTGAAAATATCTTAAATGAAGCAGCAATCCTTGCTGTTAGAAAAGATAAACAAACCATCGGTATGGATGAAATCGATGAAGCGATTGATAGACGTGTTGCAGGCCCTGCTAAATCTTCACGCAGCCTCACACCACACGAGAAAAATGTGGTCGCGCATCACGAAGCCGGGCACGCGATTATCGGTATCAAATATCCACATAGCGATAAAGTCCAAAAGATTACCATCATCCCACGTGGAAATACAGGCGGTCATGTGCGTATGACACCTGAAGAAGATCGATTCATCCTCACGAAGCGTGAATTAGAAGCGCGTATCGTCGGCTATCTCGGCGGACGCAGCTCAGAAGAAATCTTCTTCGATGATATTTCTACAGGCGCACAGAATGATATTGAGATGGCAACTCGTATTGCTCGTCTCATGGTCACTGAACTCGGTATGTCTTCTTTAGGCCCAGTGCAATATGAAAGAGATACGGGTAGTGTCTTCCTCGGAAGAGACTATACAAATACCCAAAAGAACTTCTCTTTAGCAACAGCAGAACAGATTGATGCGGAGATTAGAAAGATCATTGATAACGCTCATGAAGAAGCCTTAAAATTAATCAAAAAATATAAGGCTGAAGTTGAGCTTATCGCCAAGACTTTGATTGAGCATGAACAGATCACTGCAGAAGAGATTGATTACCTCTTAGAAAACGGTCATCTCAAACGTGACGAGAAACCTGCTGAAGAGGTCAAACCAGTCGAAGAAGCTAAACCAGAAGAAGCTCCAAAAGTGGAGAAAAAACCACGTCGTACAGACATTAAAGAAGGAGAATAAAGGAGGCTCGTCCTCCTCTTTTCTTATGTGGAAAATCGGTGATATTGAAATAAGCGGAAAAGTGCTTCTTGCCCCGATGGCAGGATACACATCTTTTGGATACCGTAAATTCATGGAAAAGTTCGGCGTTGGAGTCACTGTTACCGAGATGGTTTCCGATATGGGCTTGATATATGGAAACAAAGAAACAAAGGATTATATCACCTTCCCAAAAACCGATGTACCATGTGGGGTGCAATTATTTGGTTCAGATCCAAAAAATATGCAAATTGCTGCGAAAATTATCGCAAAAGCCATTCCTTTTCTCTCTTTTATCGATGTCAATATGGGCTGTCCAGTCCCGAAAGTTACGCGTAGTGGGGCGGGTAGTTCTCTTCTTAAAAACCCAAAATTAGCAGGAGATATCATCAGAGCGATTAAAGAAGTTGTAGATGTTCCTGTGACCGCGAAAATCAGACTCGGTTGGGACGATAAAAACATCAACTTTATGGAAGTCATTTCGGAGTTAGAAAACGCCGGTGTCGCGATGATTGGAATTCATGCGAGAACCACCAAGCAATTATATTCTGGCGAACCTCGATATGAATTACTTAGAGACTTACGAAAAAAGATGACTGTTCCTCTTGTGGTATCGGGAAATATCTATACTTTAGAAGACGCGAAAAAAGCATTAGAAATCACGGGGGCAGAAGCTGTGATGGTCGCCCGTGGAGGAGTCGGTAATCCAACCCTGATTCGCCAGATAAACCAGTATTATCTAGATGGGACAATTATTCCAAATCCTAGTTTTGACGAACAAGTGGAATATTGCCTTGAATTAGCAAGGGACTTAATCGAAGAAAAAGGCGAGTTAAAAGCGATGCGTGTTTATCGTTCGATTGCCCCTAAATTCTTCAGCGGTATCCCCGAAGTGAAGAAGCTTAATTCAAGATTAGCAAGCGAACTCACTACCTATGATTCCCTCGTGGAGATAATAAACGATTATAAATCTCGTCATCACGATGATTTCTAATCTTTTATTGCCTTGCACATTCACATATAATAATTGAGATTGGAGGTCACACTCATGGAAGAAAAATTATTGAACGATCAAGAGATTGCAAGAAGAGAGAAACTTGCTAAATATGTCGAACTCGGTGTTGATCCATATGGACAACGTTTTGAGACTACTCATCACGCGAAAGACATCAGAGAACTCTGCAAAGATAAAACCCCAGAAGAGATTCTCGCTTTAGATTTAGAAGTGAAGATTGCCGGTAGAATCAAATTCTTAAGAAAGATGGGTAAAGCCAGTTTCTTCAACGTCCTTGATAAGACTGGACCAATCCAAGTCTACATCGGTATCGATGTGGTCGGTGAAAAGAACTATGAATTATTCAAACTCGCTGATGTCGGCGATATCGTCGGTGTTCGTGGTAAAGTGATGACTACGAGAACGGGAGAATTAACAGTCCGCTGCGAAGAATTCACTCATTTGACAAAATGTTTACATCCTCTTCCAGAGAAGTTCCATGGTTTAACGGATATCGAAGAGAGAAGTAGAAGAAGATATTTAGACCTCATTATGAATGAGGAAGCTCGTAAAGTCGCTTTTGCTAGACCAAGAGTCATTAGAAGTATGCAAGAAGGATTAGACGCTCAAGGATTCGTGGAAGTGGAGATCAGCATGCTCACCTATACCAATGGTGGAGCGGCGGCTCGCCCATTCATCACTCATCACAATACTTTAGATAGAGACTTCTTCCTCAGAATCGCTCTTGAGATTAATCTCAAAAAACTTCTCGTCGGCGGCATGGAAAAAGTCTATGAAATCAACCGTGTCTTCCGTAATGAAGGAATGGATGCTAACCATAATCCAGAGTTCACAATGTTTGAATTATACCAAGCCTATAC
>JAFZVO010000062.1 GCA_017617775.1 Bacilli bacterium
AACATAAGAAAAATGCGATGCGAAAAATCAAACGACTAGTGTAAAAGAAAAAGTGGTTCGCACCACTTACTTTCCTTTTCTACGTTTCTGCTCTTCGGTAATGATTCGTTTTAATAATTTCAAATCTTTGTCGGAGAGATAAGCATTCTTATCCACAATCCCGTTATATGTCATCTTGCGATAAATGAAATCAGAGACGGAATTGAAGGCATTGACATCGCCTTTTGTAATATTTTGATTAGGAACTGCAGGCTTTTTAGCTTCTTCTTTCTTATTGATCCATTCCTTCATATCCGGAACGAGTTCTAAAAGATTGAACTTATAATCCATGTTCACCATCGGATTGAAATAAGATAATGTTTCGTTGATCACTTCGGGATAAACACCGACAGTTAAAGAAAGAGACTCACTGGTGACATATTTCTTCTTCACCTTTGTGATCGCTAATAAATATTTTTTGACGACAGTAACACTTGGCTCTTTCATATATAAATAATTATACCACTATCTACTTTCCATATTTCTATAATGAATTTCAATATGCGTATACGCGATCCATTTTGACATCATGTTCATCAACTGGTATCTCATCTAATAGTTGTTCTTTATAACAGATACCCACCTTGTATGCCGAACAACGAGATAGATATCTATCATAATATCCTTGCCCATGTCCCAGGCGGTTATTATTCTTATCAAAGGCGACACCAGGGCAGATGATGATATCAAATATCGATGGATCGACTGGCTCACCAATAGAAGGTTCTTTCACTTTATATTTATCTTTTGCTTCCACGAGTTCATCTAAAGAATGGATGAGATAGAAATCCATCTCTTTGCCATTGGTCTTTGGAAGGTAGACATTCTTTCCTACATTTAATAAATCTTCAATTAAAGGAAATGTATCAATCTCTGTATCTAGGGATGCAAATAAAGCAATGTTTTGATATCTAGAAAGAAGTATCATCATTTCATTCTTCATAAGAAAAGACCTTTTAGAACGGTCAGTGATTCTACTCACGCTTTCTAAACAAGTCTTTCTAATTTCTTTTTTATTTAATGTCATTTGATTTCAATCAAATCGTAATCACGGTTTCCAAATCCAAGTTCAGAGGCCGCTTCTATCGTATGGATCCCGTGACGGGTTTCAATTCTTTCGATGAAATGTTTTTGTCCTGGATCACGGATTTGAATATAGACTAAATCCACACAAGCTTGGTCAATCGCGATAGGGTCTAAAGAAGCTAAAATACCGATATCTTTCATACATGGATCTTCCGCAACCGCGCAACAATCGCAGTCCACAGAGAGATTCTTCATCACATTGATATAAGCGATATTACCTTTAAAGAATTTATGAACCGCTGAGGCGGCATCCGCCATCGACTCTAAGAAGGCGTCTTGCTCAGCGATGATTCCTTTATCCCAGCATTTCTCTTGGTCAGTGGAATGACCTGCACTGTGGATATAGGCTTTGCCTCTAGAAGAAGCGCAGCCAATGGAGAGTTGTTTTAACGCTCCACCATATCCACCCATTGGGTGACCTTTGAAATGTGATAAGACAATCATCCCGTCATAGTGTTGGAGATGACTACCGACATAATCTTTTTTAATTTGATGACCATTTGGAATATCTAAAACGAGATCGTCATCATTTTCATCCATCAAATCAAAATTATAATATTCATCCCAGCCGTGTTTCTTAATTAATTCTTTATGCTTCTCGGAAGAATTTCTCGCGCCAGGATAGGCGGTATTACATTCCACAACTGTGCCTTTTAATGTATCAATAATAGGTCTCCAGAATTCGGGATGTAAAAAGTTCTGATTGCCCTCTTCTCCACTATGGACTTTAAAAGCAATCTTTCCTTTGATTTCTTTTCCTAAGCATTTATATAACTTTAAAACTGCTTCCGGAGAAATCTCTTTAGAGAAATAGACTTTGGAACCCATACTTATCCCTTTAAGCCACGGGCTTGACGATCCATATCTTCGACGACGATATCAAAGATTTCTCCAAGAGTCGCGCAATGCGCTAATAAATCCCATGGTTCATTCGTATGGAAATGAATCTTGATGATTTCATCATCACCGACGCAGATGAGAGAATCACCTTTCATGTTCTCTAAAATCCAGTCGGTTAAAGACATGTCATCGAGACCAGTACCTTCGATTAATAATTGGGTGTCATAACGAAATTCTAGCATTGTATTTTCCTCCTAATACGATCCTTTATAACTAATACCATATTCACTTGTATAATAATCTATTCTCTTATCATCATGGAAGAGGGGCTTATATAAATTGTTTTGAATACCCGCTAATCTACATATCTCTTCATGAACTTTTATTGTTAATTCTTTCTGATTCATTCCATCCGGCATAATCGGCTCTCCAATATTGAGATTGAACAAGGCGATTTGATGGAATACCTTCCTTCTAATCCATCCGGGTTTACGGTAGGAGAAGGCCATTGGAATAATCGGTTTTTGACATTTCACCGCATAATATGCCGCGCCGGTCTTAAATGGTCTGATCGGACGATAATATTCCCACATGCTACCTTCCCCATAGATATGGACAATATGTCCTGAGTTTAACGCTTCTTCGACATCTCTATTAAAAGCCTTCGTCGCTTCGATATTATTCTCGGGGATAGGGATACCTCCCACCATGCGGACCATAAATGAATTCTCTCCTCTTATATTAGGAGCCCAAACAAAGAGATACGGTCTTCTTGGCTTTAAAGCATTCATCACGGATAAATAGTCCCACATATGGACATGGTTAGCCATCGTGATCGCTCCTTCTTTTATCAGTTTCTTATTCTTTCTAAGATTCTGTTTTCCATATATCTTTAACCCAAGACGAATATAAGTCATTGGAAAAACAATGCAGAAGATGATGCCATAAAAGAATCTTCTCAAGAAGTTATGTTTAAATGATTTATCGATATATGGATAATTCTCATCAAAAACGAGACCATTATTCTTCTTCACCACTAAATAATGTTCATCCGTAGTTTCAGGATAAGGATATTTATTTGTTTTAGGATCGTATCCGTAATTGATTTTCACCTCATTATTATATATGAAGTGAAAAAAGAAATTAATAAGCGAGTCTAAAGATGTCTAAACATTCCTCATATCCAAGAGGTTTATATCCCGGGACGATTCTTGTTTTCTCTCGACTTGTTTTAAAGGCTAAATAATCTAGATCAGATTCTTTAACATCCAATTCTCTTAATCTAATTGGCATTCCAATATCTTTATAATATTGTTCCTGCATATCAATGGCCTTATTGATATCCGCTTCAGGATTACCAGTATCAATTTTCCAAACCTCTCTAGCGTATTGTCTCCATCTATCAATATTTGATTTATAAACATATCTCGCCCAAGAAGGCCAGAGGGCGGCGAGGCCCGCTCCATGAGCGACACTCGGATATAAAGCCGAGACTTCATGTTCTAATTGATGGACTGTTAATACTGGAGTCTTACCCATGTTAGTGACTCCGTTATGAGCGAACGACGAGGCGAGCATGAGTTGGGCTCTCGCATTATAATCATTTGGGTTATCATAAGCGACTTTTCCAAATTCAAAAACAGTGCGGATAATCGCTACACTTAAGGCATCAGTAAGCTCAGTATCATTACCTAATGCGAAATATCTTTCGATGGTATGCATCGCGATATCAACGATGCCACATGCCGTTTGATATT
>JAFZVO010000063.1 GCA_017617775.1 Bacilli bacterium
CACCTACTTCTATTGGTTCTTTTTTATTTACAAAGTCAATAAAAATACTAGAGAACAAACAAGAAAAAAGTTATAATTCAAATATGAAAAATAAAATGTTAAATGGTGAATTATACGATCCTAATGATGAAGAGTTAGTTGCTTTAAGAAAGAAATGTCATAATCTCTGTCGAGAATATAATTCACTTAGCGAAGATAACCCAAAAAGAAATGAAATTCTTGAAGAAATAGGCATAAAACTTGGCAAAAACGTTTTCTTACAAGGTCCTATTTATTTTGATTATGGTTGTTTCGTTTCTATTGGTGAGAATAGCTATGCGAATTTTAACTTTACAGTGTTAGATACTTGCCCAGTGAGGATTGGTAATGATGTCTTTATCGGAACTGGTGTATCTTTAGTAACGCCTCTTCATCCAATGCATTATGAAGGTCGCAATATCTATTTTGATAACGAAAAAGGAAGATATACAAATGATGAATACGGCGCGCCTATCACCATTGGTGATAACTGCTGGATTTGTAGCAATGTCACCATCGTCGGGGGAGTAACTATTGGAAGCGGATGTGTGATCGGCGCTGGTTCAGTAGTCACTCGCGATATTCCCGATAACTCTTTTGCCGCGGGTAATCCTTGTCGAGTGATTCGTCAAATAAACGAACAAGACCGTGAAAACTACAAGAAAATGAAACAATAATTATTTATAATAATAAGAAATATGTTATACGTCGTTTACGGAAGTCAATCTGCATTAGTGAGAAGCCGCATCAAGAAGATCTGTCAAGAAGAGGTTGGAGAACTTGATGAGATGAATTATGTTCGTTTCTCCTATCCTGAGAATTCTGTTTTCGAAGTTCTCGATGAAGCGAGCTATATCCCATTGGGATATGAGAAGAAGGCAATCGTCTATAGCGATCTAACTCTACTTACCAAAGTTGATAAGAAAACAAAGGAATCAGACCAATACAAAGCTTTGATTTCCTATCTCAAGTCTCCAAATGAGCAGACGGTTCTTATTCTCTCCGTCTATGAAGATAAAATTGTTGATAAAGGAGAACTCCTCAATAGAGTAAAGGAAAATGGGTCAGTGATTTCTCGTCCTGTTCCTAACGAAGTGGAATGGAAAGAACTCGTGAGCCGTTTCGTCAAGGAGAAGGCTGGCGCGGTGATTGACCGTGATGCTTTAATTGAATTAGCCAATAGAACGTACTGCGATGTCGATTTGATGCGTAATAGCGCGAAGAAACTCGCCTTATATACCGACCATATCACTCATCAAGATGTGGTGAAAATGGTGGAAAGACCATTAGAAGAAAATGTTTTCCAGATTTTTAATGCTTTATTAGACGGGAAAAACGGCGCTGCTCTTCGCATCTATCGTGATTTAAGAGTGAAAGGAACTGAACCGGTGAGTTTAATCACAACATTGGCCAATCAATTCCGCATGTTCTCGATGGTCTCTTATTTAACAAAAAAGAATTATACAGTGAAAGGGATCAGCGAAGAACTCGGAATCAATGAGATCAGAGCGAAGATCCTTTCTCGACAAGTTTATAATATGAAAGAAGAAGCCATCAAAAGAACATTTGATGAATTATATAATCTCGATTTTCAAATCAAAAGCGGCCAAGTTGACCGCTTCTATGCTTTTGATTTATTCTTAGCAAACTTTAAAGTTAGATAATATAAATATTATTCTAAGGAGTTCACTAAACGCTGAACAGTGCTCTTTTGTCTTGCCGCAGTGTTGGCGTGTTGAATGCCATCAGAGACACTCTTGTCGATTAAAGAATATGCTTTTAAGGAAGCTTCTTTAGCTTTCGCGGCATCCTTCGCTTCAACCGCTAATTTGACCTTTTTGATTTCGGATCTGATCGCGCTCTTTGCGGATTTGTTTCTAAGACGTGCTTTTTCGTTTGTTTTGTTGCGTTTAATTTGACTTTTAATATTGGCCATTTTTCTACCTCTTTTTTAAGCGTCGCTAGTTATATTACCATAATTGAAACATAATGCAAATATAATTTACATTAGTTTTTATGCTTTTTGTTCTTTAGTTCATCGATTTCTTCGACGACATCGAGAACGCAAGTGAGTTTGCCGTATTTATTTTCAGGCATATTGATCTTGAACTTTTCGTTCACTTTTTGCATCATTTCGACATAGTTCATGGAGTCACCACCGAGGTCGTTGATCCAGTGAGCGTCGTTTTCAATCTTGAATAATGGGAGGATTAAAACTTCAGAGAAGATCTCGCGGACACCATCGAGATATTTGTCTAAGACTTCTTGAGGAATCTTCTTAGTGACTTTGACTTGTTGTTTACCATCTAAAGAGATGTAATCCTTACTACCCGCTTCAATCGCTTTCTTGACCTGGAAACGTTTGACTTTCATATTGTTTGCGAGCGGGAGTTTATTACGGGCGAAATAGAGTTCTTCAATCTTCACGCCATGCGGTAAATCCTCTTCGATTTTTTTAACCTTTTCTTTTAAGGTTTTAATCTCATCTTCTTTGATGTGGTTATCGACTTCTAAAACGAGGACAACAGCTTCATCAGTGGAGCCTTCTTTCTGCTTACCAAAGATACAGATTTTGTTCACTCTATCGAGGTTTTGGAAAAACATTTCCAATTCATCGGGGAAGATATTCTCACCATTCGCATTGACGATGACATCTTTCATACGGCCTCTGATGTAATATCTACCAGTGGCGTCCATCTCGGCGATATCACCGGTGTGGAAATAACCTTCTTCATCGATAGAGGATTTGGATAGTTTACCACCGATGATCTCTTTGGTGTGGACGGCTTTACTTCTGACGAGAAGTTCACCTTTACCAGTTCCAGAATCATCTGGTTTAATCTTGTATTCAACACCGTGAAGCGGTTTACCAATTGAGCATTTTAATCTGTCGTCAACGTTTGGTGATAATTCAACGGATGTAACGCCGATCTCAGTCATACCATATCCGTTATATAAGTTATAGCCGATACCGTTGATGATGGTGGCGGTGTGGTTATTGAGATAGCCACCTCCAGAGATACAATATCTCACATGAGTGCCTAAGATATTCTTTTGAATCTTTTTAAGAGCGATATTGCTCGCGCCTAATTGGGCTTCTACCTTGTCGAGTTTACCAGTATGGTAACCAATCATCTTGTCGATGATATCTTGCTTTTGTGGAGTCTGCATCGCTTTCTTTCTCTCTAAAGCCGTAGCAATGCCATCCCAGAATAGTGGGACGGAGAAGACGTGAGTGACTTTGCTCTTCGCGCATAAGCCTAACAAGTCTTTCGTGCTGTTAGAAGCTGGGAAGACCAAAGTCTTGCCATAGAATGTGAACCATAAGAAGACAGCGACGAAACCGAAGATATGGTGAAGGGGAATCATCGCGAGAATCTTTAATTTACCGAGTTTCTTTGGATACATCAAATCGACAGTGGAATCACCCATCTCTAATGATTCAGCGATTTGGTTGATGAGATTCTCACCGTTATAGACCATGAGCTTGACGTCACCAGTCGTGCCGCTGGAACAGAAGATCACTTCATTCTCCCAAGTTGGAGAGAAGGAATAATTTGGTTTTTCTTCGACGATATCGTAGATGGATAACTTCGTTATCGAATATAAATACATATCATCGGTGACAATCGCGATGGCTTTGGTTTGCTTCAAAAGGTTTTCGGTACCTTCTTTGCTGGCTTTGGCATCGATGAGAAGAGGTTTATAACCACACATCAAAATGGCCCAGAACATCTCACACCAACGCGGGCAGTTTGTGACCTTTAAGGCGATCACTCTATTCTTTGGTTGTTGATATAAGAAGGCAGAGAGAGCGCTCGCAAAGGCATAGGCATGCTTACGGTATTTGGAATAGCGGTAGTGTCTGATCTTGCCGTTATCGTTTGTGTATTCCATCGCGACAGCGTGGAGGTTTTTCTTGGTTGAATAGTTGAAGATATCTTCCATCCTCAAGGATGTTTTAAACAAATCTTGCGCGCTGGAGAGATATTCTTTGGCTAGTTTATGTTTCTTTTCAATATTCATTGTTTCTTTCTGCTCCTTATTTCTTCGAGTTCTTTTTCTATCTGGGCGAGTTGTTGCTCTAATTCTTCTAATTCGTTGACGCTGACTTTCTCTTCTTCTTCCTCTTCTGGTTTTTCAACCATTGGAGCCTCGACAAGAGAGACCTTGTATCTCTTCAATAACTTGTGATTCTCATAAGAGAAGAGTTTAACATCGATCACCGTCTTATTCATATCGAGAACCATGTAGGTCGGACCGAGTTCACTTCGTGGATAGGCGAGGGACCCGGGGTTGATGAAGGCAATCCCTTTTCTCTTTACGCATTCGGGGATGTGGGTATGCCCATAGATGAAGACTTTGACATCGTTATCTTTGAGTTTTTTATCGGATATTTCTTTTTTATGACGCATTAAAATGTTCCCAAAAGGAGTGGGAATCAATAATTCGTCTTGCATATCAAAAGAATAATCACAGTTACCTCTGACTACGCGGAAGGGATAAACACTTCGAGGATGACTCTCTGAATCACCAGCGTGTAGATATAAATCGACATTTGGCCATTTGGTGATGAGCTCATCTACCGCGTCGTTATTACCATGACTATCCGAGATCAACAAAATTCTCATATCATATTAATGATAAAAGAAAAAAGTACATTATTTCAATATTTGAATGAATATTGATGATTTTTGGTCTCTTTTTTTGTAAAATAACAACGATGATTAGCAGTCGAGAAATCAAAATCTTATTCATGGGGACTCCCGAAATCGCTTCTAATGTTTTAGAGAAGCTTATTTTATGTGGTTATCACATTGTCGGTGTCGTCTCTCAGCCTGATCGTCCAGTGGGGAGAAAGAAACTATTATTACCAACTCCCACGAAAGAGATCGCGATTAAATACAATATCCCTTGCTACCAAGTGGAGAACATTAAAAAAGAATTTGACTTTATCAAAGATATCAATCCAGATTTGATCCTCACTCTTGCGTACGGCCAAATCATCCCGCAAGGCTTGATTGATATCCCTCAATATGGATGTTTGAATCTCCATGGTTCGTTGCTTCCAAAATATCGAGGAGCTGCGCCGATCCAATACGCTTTAATCAATAACGATGAGATTACTGGAATGTCCCTCATGGAGATGAACGATAAGATGGATGAAGGAAGAGTCTATGCTTCTAACATCATCGATATCTCTGAAGAGGATAATGCGACATCTTTATTCATCAAGATGGGAGAAGCGGCATTTGAACTCATCAATGACTGTTTAGATGATTATTTAAACGGCAAATTACCTGGAGAAGAACAGGATTCTTCTTTAGCGACATATTGTCCAGCCATTAAAAAAGAAGAAGAGAAATTGAATCTTAACGATTCAGTGGAAAGAATATATGGCTATATTCGCGCGTTAAGCGATGAGCCAGGCGCATATTTAAATCTGGAAAATGAAGTATTAAAAATCTATAAAGCAAAGATTGTCTCAAAAGAAGTGAAAGGCGAAGTGGGAGAACTTCTCCAAATTGATAAAAACGGGGTCCTTCTCCAGTGCAAAG
>JAFZVO010000064.1 GCA_017617775.1 Bacilli bacterium
GGTACATATTCCTTAAGTGGTAGTCTCACTGGCCAAGTATTAATTGAAGCCGGTGAAGATGATGAAGTGGTGCTAGAACTCAATGGAGTATCTATCTCTTATGGTACAGATTCCCCAATTAAAGCGGTTTCTGCGGGGAAATTAGAGATCTCTGCGAAAAGTGGAACTGGTAATACGATCACTGATAGTAGAAGTGCGAAGACGACTGACACGACGACATTAGGTGAAGGCGCCATCTATGCGAAAACTGATTTAAAACTCAAAGGGACAGGCACATTAGTGGTCACCGGTAACTACAATAATGGGGTTCACTCTACAAAAGACTTAACAATTCAGAAATTGACTTTAAAAGTCACTGGTTATAATAACGCGTTGAAAGGCAATAATAGTGTGACCATCACTTCTGGCGAAGTTCAAGCTTATGCTAAAACCGGTAATGGTATCAAAACTGAAGATAGCAGCACAACTTCTAAAGGCAAACAAAAAGGGACGATTGCCATTAATGGTGGTAATGTCTATGTCGATTCCTTACATGATGCTTTAGACGCCGTCTATAATGTTGAAATCGATCAAACTGATAGTGAAGTATCAACCACTTTGAACATCAAAACTGGAACATATGCGACTTACTATAATAAAACTTCCTTTAAAGCGGATAGCGAGAAAGGTATCAAAGCCCAGAATGATATCATCGTCAACAAAGGGATAATTGTAATCGCGGCAAGTGATGATGCGATTCATGCGAATTATGGTGATGCTTTAGATAATGGTTCTAAAGGGACAGGTAATATCACCATCAACGATGGTTTAATTCAAATCGCAAGCGGCGATGATGGATTACATGCGGATAATACCTTAACAGTGAACGGTGGCAAGGTTGTTGTCACAGGTGCGACAGAAGGATATGAAGCTAATTATATCTATATCAAAGGTGGCTATAGCTATATCTATGGTACAGATGATGGAGTGAACTGCTCCAAGAAATCGTTCACTAGCTGTGCGATTACGATCTCTGGTGGTTATCTCGATGTCGCGGTGAAGAGTGGCGATACCGATGGTATCGATAGCAATGGCAACTTCACGATGACTGGTGGAACAGTCATCACCAGAGGCTCTCCAGGAACAACTGGTAGCAATATGTCTACTGGCTTAGATGTCGATGGCACAATCTCGATGACCGGAGGTACATTAATCGCCTTCAATGGATTGGAGAAATCTCCATCTGCGAGCAGTACATTACACTTTGCAGGTACTACAACTGCCGGATCCTCCATGGGTGGTGGATTCGGAGGCTTCGGTGGAGGAAGACCAGGACAACAATCAAGCTCTTCTTCAAGCGTTAATCTCCAAGCCGGTAATTATGTTTTAAGCGGTGATGGATTAGATATCAGTTTCACGAACGACTATGTATATGGTAGCTTCATGGTCTATTCCACGAGTTTAAATACTGGTAGCACATATACATTATCAAGAAATAACACTTCAGTTCTTTCTTGGACACAGTCCTCTAACTCTGTGACAATCTCGTAATAAAACGAAAAATATATTAGAATACAGATATGAAAATCTTATTAGTGGAAGATACTGCCCAATTAAATAAAGCTTTGACCACACTTCTGAAGAGGACTTCATATCTTGTGGATTCCGCGAACGATGGGGAAGAGGCCTTGATATTCCTCAAAGACTATCAATATGATGTCATCATCTTAGATATCATGCTTCCCCATATCGACGGATTAGAAGTCTTAAGAAGAGCGAGAAGAGACGGGATTCAAACTCCGATCATCTTGCTCACGGCGAAGAGCACGGTGGAAGATAAGATCACCGGTCTAGACCTAGGCGCGGACGATTATCTTCCTAAACCATTCTCAAGCGAAGAATTACTCGCGAGAATTCGCGCGTTAGGTAGAAGAAAAACGAACGTGATTAAAGAAGACAAACCGATCATCTACCAGGATTTAGAATTAGATGAAAGAAACTTCACGTTGAAATGCGACGATAAGTCGGTGGTATTATCTCAAAAAGAGATGCAGATATTGCTTATTCTCATCGAGAATAAAGGTAATGTTGTGTCATTAGATACAATCACGAGATCAGCCTGGGATATTGAATCCTATTCGACGAATGAGAATGTCTGGGTCTATATCTCCTATCTACGAAAGAAGATGGAGAGTATTGGTAGCAAGACCAAGATCAAATCAATCAGATACCAAGGTTACTATTTGGAGAATAAATAATGATTAAAACACTACGAATCAAATTTATCTTAATCTCGATGCTATCCGTCTTTTTCGTTCTCGCGGTGACCATTGGAGCGATCAACATCTCTAACTATGTGGTGATTGAAAATAATGCTTCAGCGGCATTAACCGAAGTGATTAGAGAAGGAACAAATGAACAGCAACCTGGTGGCGGTCCTCGTGAACAGAGAACAACTGATCTCCGTCAAGAGCATTACTTCGTTGTTTCTTTTAACGATGATGGAACAGTAGTAGCGATTAATAACCGTCAGATGTTCATGTATAGCGAAGCGGAATGTAAACAGCTCGCTTCTCAAGTATTCAATAACGAATTAAGCGGTGGAAAATATCAAACCCTAAGATATTCGCTAGAGAAGAAAGCAGACGGTTTAACATATGTTGGGTTTTTAGATATCAGAGAGAAACTCGATTCTTTCAATAGCTTCTTACTATTATCTACTCTCATTTCTTTAGGCGCGTTTGCCGCATTATTCTTAATGATATTCTTCGGTTCTAAACTAGTGTTTAAATCCACCGAAGAAGCTTATAAGAAGCAGAAGAGATTTATCACGAATGCTTCTCATGAATTGAAGACCCCTTTAACGATTATCTCTGCAGATATCGACTTAATTGAGATGGATAATGGAAAAAGTGAATGGAGTGATTCTATCCGCGACCAAGTGAAGAGATTAAATGAGATGACTAACCAATTAGTGACCCTCTCTAAACTTGAAGAAGATGATAAATCTCGTTTCCCATTCGCAGACTTCTCTCTAAATGAGACTTGTAATAAAGCTGTTGAATCATTCTCTTCGAGCTTTAAAAAAGAAGGGATCAAATTCTCTTCTAATATCACTGGTAACATCACGATGTTTGGTAACAAATATTTAATCGATGAACTCGTCTATATCTTTTTAGATAACTCCCTTAAATATACAGGAGGAGAGCAGAAGAGCTCTTACTTTGTCGTCAGTGAGAACAAAGGAAAGATTCAATTTAGATTCTCTAACACAATCGATAAAGATGATGAAGTGGACATCAAACAGATCATGGAGAGATTCTATCGTTCCCCATCAAATAAAAAAGAAGGTTCAGGAGTGGGCTTATCAATTGCCCAAGAGATCATCAAGTTCCATAAAGGCAAAATCGACATCGATAAGAACAATAACTCCCTAACGTTTATCATTGCATTCAATAACTAAAAGAAAACTGGACTTAAATGTTGTCCAGTTCTTTTTTAATACCTTCTTTATCAAGGTTTTGGCCGATAAAGACGAGTTTGTTTAATTTATCTTTCCATTTCTCATCCCAGTCATGCGCGAAGAATTCATCGTTAGCAAGTAAGGCTTTTAATTGTCTTGGAGTGAGAGTTTCCGAATACCATTTGCCGTTTTCCATGAGTTTTCTTTGTTTTCCCGCGGATTCATAGACATAGGACATGCTTTCATCCCCTAAGAAATAGACGATACCTTTCGCGCGGATGATGTTTCTCCCGTTATTCGCGACCCAGTCTTCAAACTTCTCTCTTAAGAATGGACGGCGACGATAGTAGACGAATGTGTTGACATTATATTCATCGGCAGTCCCTTCATCATCGTTTTGATCCATCCCATGTTCATGGTGATGATGGTGATGATGATGCTCATGTTCTTCATGTTCATGATGATGCTCATGCTCCTCATCCTCGTCATCATCATCCTCATCGTGATCATGATGATGTTCATCAGCGTCTTCCTCGTTTTCCCAGGAATCAAATTCTCTGATCCAAGCCGCTGAAGAGGCCGCTTTTTCATAGGAATATAGATGAGTGTCGACGAGTTGATCAACAGAGATATCGCAGTAATCAGTCTCAATGATTTTCGCATTATCTTGCAAAGCAAGAATCACTTTCTTAATCTTCTCCAATTCATCTTTCGAGACTTCACTGGATTTATTGAGAAGAACGATATCGCAGAATTCGATTTGTTGAATGATGAGGTTCTCTAAATCTTCTTCTCCTCTTTCCGCATTTTCTAAGGCATCTCCGCATCCGAATTCATCTCTAAGACGTAAAGCATCAGTAACAGAGATAATCGCATCTAAAGTATAGAACTTTGGAAGATTTTGTTTATCGAATTCCTGCTCCATATATTGGATGGTTTGCGCGATAGGGACTGGTTCACAGATACCACTGGCTTCAATTAAGATGTGATCGAATTTTTGAGAGTTGACTAAGTCGGCAAGTTGGCTGATTAAATCCGCTTTTAAAGTGCAGCAGATACAGCCATTTTGAAGGGCGACCAAATTATCGTCTTTAGAGTTGACGACGCCTCCTTTTTGAATTAATTCCGCGTCGATGTTGACCTCTCCAAGGTCATTGACGATGACCGCCATCTTATAGCCATTACTGTTTTTTAAGATATGATTAATCAATGTGGTTTTCCCGCTGCCGAGATAACCAGTGATTAAGGTAATAGGTACTGTTTTAAATTGTTCCATAAGTATTTTCTCCACGAGGCATTGTATCACAAATTGTGATAATAACACATATAGATATACATAATATTTTTGGCAAAATGGGTTGAAAATAGCAATTGAATTCGTGATACAAAATGCAATTATAAATACTTTAATTATTTATATATCTTTAAAATATATATACATACGACTCCTTTTCTTGTAATATAAAGGAGGTTTATCGACAAGCGTTAAGAAAGGAGTTATTTCCATGAATATCAAAAAATCTTTAATAATTCTTCCTCTCTTGGCTATTGCACTGGGGGTTAGTGCTTCAGGTATTGTCTCTTCCTTTAATAATAAAAAAGTTGAAGTCGCTTTGGCGGTTAATCCCATATCTTATATTTCTCGTTCATGGGACGGGTTAAGCAGTTCTATCAAAAATGAAACGAAACAATGTGATGATTATGAAGTGATTACTAACATTAAAAAAAACTGGTTTAGTGGATGGTATGTAGTTAATACCAACGTTAGTATCTCGGAACGCATCATCACTTCAGGGACAGTTAATTTAATTCTTTGCGATGGGAAATCATTAACAGCGAGCAAAGGCATACACGTACCTCTTGGCGCAACACTTAATATTTACTCACAGTCTGAAGGCACAGGGACTCTTGTTGCTGCTGGTATCGATAACGCCGCCGGCATCGGTGGTTCTTCTCTAGCTGTAGACGCAGGTGTTATTAATATATACGGAGGTAGAGTTACCGCTATCGGCGGACAATATGGCGCTGGTATTGGTGGAGGTAATAAGGGTGCTGGTGCTGCAGTCACAATCTATGGTGGCAGAGTTAACGCAACCGCTGGCTTAGGAGCTAGTGGTATTGGAAACGGTTATACCGGTAATGTGGGAACTAACATCATTTATAGTGGTACAGTTAACGCAACAGCTTCTTATCCTGGCTTTGCTATAAACGGAACTCTTTCAGTCCCTAACTCCTTAGTCGTTTTGGGTAACGACACTCAAGTCCCTTCTTATGAAGATGATCAACAAGCTAGTTCTTCTTATGCGACAAATCGTTGGCCATACATGGTTGTTATGCATAAGCATAATTGGTCATATGTGGCGAGTGGTAATACCATTACTGCATCATGTTCCTATGATGATTGTTTAGAAACTGAAGGATTAACACTTACCATTAACGCTGGTGGGGCAACATATGACGGGGATGAACATAAAACAGGTACTATTAAATCAGGATATAATCCATTAGTTTTTGATAGTCCAACTATTTCATATTACAAAGACAATGTTTTGGTGGACGAATGCATCAATGCCGGAACTTATGAAGCAAGAGTCACCGTTGGTGGTGCAACAGCGGTCAAACAATTCGTGATTGAAAAGGCTTGGCCGATTATAATACAAGCTCCACAAGTATATGACGATGTCCATTACCGTTATACCGGCAGTAATATATATTTGTTTGAACCAGGATCTGCTAATGTCGAAGGCGGAACATATTATTTTAGAGTCGGTAAAAACGGGGAATTTTCATCAGATTATCCTCAAGCCAAGGATGTTGGTACCTATACCGTCTATATGAAA
>JAFZVO010000065.1 GCA_017617775.1 Bacilli bacterium
AAAAAGTCGAAATACGATTACATCGTATCATCTATGCTTTAATCGAAGAGATTCAAGCGGCGATGAAAGGTATGCTCGCGCCTACTATGGTGGAGAAGATTACCGGACAAGTGGAAATCAGAAAATTATTCAAAGTCTCCAAGATCGGCACAATCGCTGGTTGTATGGTCACTGACGGTGTCATTAAAAACAACTCCCTCATCCGTTTGATGAGAGATGGTGTTGTCATCTATGAAGGTAAGTTAGGCTCTTTACAAAGAGAAAAAGATGCTGTCAAAGAAGTGAAAGCCGGATTTGAATGCGGTCTGACGATCGATGGATATAACGATGAAAAAGAAGGCGATATCATCGAAGGATACGAGATTGTTGAGGAAAAATAATGCCAGACAGACAAAAACGTATTGAAACGATCATCAAGAAGAATATCACTGAAATAATTTCTTTGAAATTAAATGATCCACATCTCGGATTCTTAACAATCACTGAGGTGAAGGTCAGTAAAGACTTCTCCCATGCGAAAGTCTATGTCTCATTCTTCCTTGATAAAGATAAAGATGTCGGTATGAAAACTTTAGAGAAAGCGAAAGGATTCATCCGCAGCGAATTATCGAAAACTCTCGATATCAGTAGATGTCCTGACATCAACTTCGTTCTCGATGATGGGTTTGATAAAGTTGCCCGTATCGACGAAGCCTTGAATAGAGGGAAATAAAATAAGCACCTTAAGGTGCTTTTTTTAATAATATTTCTCCATCATGATATGAGGGATATGGGCATCATCGAATATTTCTCCAACAGGAGAAAATCCAAGGCTTTTATAATATTCTAATAAACTATACTGCGCGCCAAAATAGATGCGGCAGGGGTTATAATCCGCGCTGATTTGATTAGCTAAATAGAGGAATGCTTCTTTGCCATACCCTTGATGACGATATTCTTCTAAGATCGCAAATCTCTCTAATTTGAATTCTCTTTCATTAGTCTGACGATATCTAATCGTTCCAATGGGTTTTCGATATAGATAGATGAGGAATGTTTTCGTCCCTTTTTCTTTATCGAGTTCAAATTCATCTTCGTAAGAGATGTGTTGTCCATCGATAAAGACGCTTTTACGGATTTTAAAAGCTTCCACTAAATCGTCTTTATTAATCACTGGTTTAAGAGATAAACCATCATTATTGATCTGATAATAGATTTCTTTACCCCATAAGTCATCTTTTTCATAATTGGATAACATCGTTAAGAAGTTGTCTTTGCTCTCGGGGTATTTCTTATAGATATCTTCTAATAACTGTTTGATATATTCCCTTGTGGTATGCTTATCCGCTGGGCAAGTAGAAGTGGAAATAGGAAGATTCTCTTCCTTGACTAAACGGATGATATCTTTTTCCCTCACTAATGTGAAAGGACGGATAAAAGTGATGTCGGCGTTTTCTAGATGCATTTTTGGAGAGAATGTTGCAATCCTTGCTCCATATATTTCGTTCATGAAGAGAGTTTCAACCGCATCATCTGCGTGATGGGCAAAAGCAACTTTATTAAACCCGAGTTCATTCGCCACTTTATTAATCGCGGCTTTTTTCATTCTTGAACAGATGGAGCAGGGGAGATGAGGTCCGTCTTGTTTAGCTTTTAAGATTTTATAGACCTCACGAGAATCTCTTACGATGAGCTTATAACCGAGAGATTCACAGAACCTCTCCATCTTCGATGAATCGAAATTATCAAATCCTAAATCGAGCATCACAGGTTGAATGAGGAAGTCTGTATGAGAGAATTTCTGATATAGAGATAAGCAATATAATAAGGAAACCGAATCCTTGCCACCGGAAAGACCGACGACGATTTTGTCCCCATGATTGATGAGGTTATAGGTATTATCCGCTTTACGGATACAAGCTAAGACGGTACGAATTGCTTTCATGGGAAATATTATATAATATTAGTTATTATTATGAACGGATTTTTTTACATCGATAAACAGAGCGATTGGACCAGTAGAGATGTCTGCAATAAAGTGCAGAAGATTTTCAATCTCCCAAAAGTTGGTCATATCGGCACTTTAGATCCATTCGCGACTGGATTACTCATCGTCTGCGTTGGTAGTGGAACTAAAGCCGGTACATTCTTCGATGATGATGAGAAAGAATATATTGCGACTCTTTCACTAGGCCAAAAGACCTCGACAGGTGATTTAACCGGTGAAGTCTTAGAAGAAAAAGAAATAAAACCATTTAACGAAGATGATATTAAAAAAATCTTTAATTCATTAACTGGTGAGATAGAACAAATCGTTCCGATGACTTCTGCCGTTCACGTCAATGGAGTGAAGTTATATCAATACCTTCATAAAGGGGTGGAAGTGGAAAGACCAGCGAGAAAAGTCGTGGTGAAATCATTAGAGTTATTATCATTCGATAATAAAACTATCACATTTAAAGCGGTTGTCTCTAAAGGAACATATATCCGTGTCTTAGGAGAAGATATTGCAGAGAGATTATCTAATGTTGGCCATCTCACCGCGTTAAGGAGAACGAGAATCGGTTCCGCGACTTTAGAAAAAGCGAAAACTTTAGACGAAGTAAAAAAAGATGATTTGATTCCGATTAAAGATTTATTATGTGATATTCCGCATTTTGTCCTTTGTGGAGATAAGCTTAATCAAGCGAAACATGGAATGACGATTCCTTTTGAAGGAAAAGGAAATAGTGATAGAATACTAATACTTGATGAAAATGACGTCGCGATTGCGATGTATAGGCATGACCATCAAGACTATTACAAATGCTTAAGGGGATTACTTTAATTGAAGATTGTAGAATTCGACATCAATAACGTGCCTGAAGAATATAGCAATATCAACCTATGTCTTGGTTTTTTTGATGGTGTTCATCTCGGTCATCAAAAGATGGTGAAAGCGGCAGTCGCGGAAGGTCATCCCGTCGGTATTCTCACCTTTGATAATCCTCCTCATTTCGTCACCGGTCAGATTCCAAACAAGAGATGCTTAACCAGCATCGATGAGAAGGCTGATTATTTTGAAGAACTCGGCGTTTCCTATATGTTTATCCTCGCTTTTGATGAGGTCACAAGAGGCATATATCGTCTTGATTTCGTCGATTGGGTACTCAAGAAATTCAAACCAAATAAGATCTACTGCGGAGAAGATTTCCGTTTTGGAAAAGACGCTTTAGGCGATCCAAAATTCTTAAAACAACATTTTAATGTTGAAGTGACACCTCTACTATCTAAAAATGGAATGAAAGTATCCTCTAAAGATATTAGAGAATTCGTCAAGAATGGTGAGGTCAATAAAGCGGTCGCGCTTCTCGGCCATCCATATCGCATCGTCGGCGAAGTGAAGAACGGTCTCCATCAAGGCGCGAAGATTGGTTTCCCCACCGCGAACCTCGATTTAGATTTCCCATATGTGATGCCAAAAGAAGGTGTCTATATGGGATACTGCTACGCCTTTAATAAGAAATATAAAGCGATGATTTCAGTGTCCACTCATCCGACATTCACTCAGTTATTAAAACCGATTATTGAGGTTCACCTCATCGATTTCTCTGGAATGTTATATGGCGTCACTATCTATGTCGATTTCGTTGATCGAGTGAGAGATATTGTTAAATATGATAGTCCAGAAGATTTAATCAAACAGTTAACAAAAGACAAAGAGTTTATCATTAATAATTTGCAGTAGCAAATAAAATAGTATATATTACTTATTGCGACTTATCCTTAGGTTAGCGAG
>JAFZVO010000066.1 GCA_017617775.1 Bacilli bacterium
ACTAAATCCATCTTCCAAACATCATAATTCTCCGTGTAATACATCCAAACAGCAAAGCCAGTAGACGCGAGTAAAAGAAGGCCAAGCGTGTAATATGGCTTATCGATCATGAATAATGGAGTGATGATTAAAAAGATATAGAAGGATGTCGCGGGGATATCAGCTTTATTGGATGAAACAAAGCATCCAAGAACGAGAAGCATGATGATTGACAAATAGATGAGTAATTGACCCCAAATCGAATCTTTCTTTAGAAAGAAAATTAAACCTGTCGCAACCGTGGAATAGATGAAAGCAACCATATAGAAGATACGGTTTTGATCCAAGATGTTGATCATTAAAGAATTGATGAACAAGAAACCAAAAACCACCACCATGAAGATATGGAGGATTCTCCACACCACAAAGTTAGAGGCATAGGCATCTTTCTTCACGGATTGGTATTCTTCTTTCTCAATCCCACAGTAGCAGAGATAATTGCGAATCTTTCGTAGTATTTTCATGTGTTTTAATATACTCTAACAAAATCAAAAAAACCATAATGAAAACATATTTTTTATAAATATGGTTTACCTTATGTTCAAAATCTCTAATAAATCTTTGACGATATAAGTCTCTTTCCCAGAAGGAACTGTGCAGTTATCTTCGTTTAAATATAATATGCTTTTGATATTCGCGTTATAAGCGGCTTCAATGTCGATAGAACGATCTCCCACATAATATGTGTCATTGGGATTGAGATGATATTTATCCACTAAATAAAGCAAAGCATCTGGTTCTGGTTTTCTTTTAAACCCAGATTGAGAAGTGATGATCTCAATAAAATAATCATATAAACCAACATTGCGTAATACTTTTTCAGTGGTCACCCCACGATGGGTGAAGACATAGTTCTTCACACCTCTACGATGGAGTTCTTCTAATAATTCTTTCGCATGTCTCATCACTTTAATTTTATCCACATTGCTTCTCGTCACTAACGAACAGCCATCTTTCATCGTTTCAAAAGGAATATTGTGCTCTCTACCGATTCTTTCTAAAAAATGATTCACGGAATAAGTGATGATCTCTTTCCTAATCTCTTTTTCATCATAAGGAAAACCATATTTATCACATACGGCCTGAATACCGCTTAAGATAACATCATAAGAATCTAGTAATGTGCCATCTAAATCATAGATGAAAGAGATATTTTTATTCATTATGGAATATAATCATACACTACAGAATGTCATTTTTTTTCGTTATTAATTTGAAGAGATAAAATCCAGCGATTAATAAGGAGATCACTCCTCCGATGATACAAGCTAGATAATAAGGAACAAAACGACCTAACGCTAATTGGGGTTCAGCAAAGATATAGGTGACAACCACTGTGGTCATAAACATCGCTGGTATCGCGGTGAATAAAGAAGACCACTTGTTCTTCGCGGTCATATATAGATAACCGGTTGAGACCCATAATGAAACCGCGGCTAATACTTGATTGGACCAGGCAAACCATCGCCATAAGATGTTGAAGTTACCCGGAGCCAAGAAGTTCCACATACTGATACCGATCACAAACGCGAATAAAGGCAAGGTTAATATGATTCTGTTCTTAATCTTCTTTTGGTCTAAATGGACAATCTCTCCAACGATCAATCGACAGCTTCTTAATGCTGTATCACCACTGGTAATCGGGCAGATGACAACACCGACAATCGCGAGAACCGTACCGACTGGGCCTAATAGTCCTTTGCAGATTTCCATGACTGTGGTTGAATTACCACCAATCGCATTAAGGGAGCCCCATCCATCAGCTGTATTGACTCTAAAGAACGCCATCGCTGCTGCCGCCCAAATCAGAGCAATCACGCCTTCGGCAACCATCGCCCCATAGAAGATTTGACGACCTTCTTTTTCGCTTTTAATACATTTCGCAACCATTGGAGATTGAGTCGCGTGGAACCCGCTGACCGCGCCACACGCGACAGTGGTCATCATAAACGGCCACCACGGTAAACCGCCATTTTCATTAGAAAAATCCTGCAAATTGCCGATTAATTCAATCATTGGGTAATTATTGGACTGCACCATCACGCCAACAATGACGGCTACTGCCATCACGATGAGAATGATACCAAACACTGGATAGATCTTGCCAATCACCTTATCAATTGGAACAATCGTGCTCAAGAAATAATAGGCGAGAATGATGATCATCCAGACCCACGCTTGGACATTACCTTGGGTCAAAGATTCTAATAATGTGGAAGGCGAGACGACGAAGACTGCCGTCACTAAAATGAGCAAAACGATGGAGAATACTCTCATGATAATCTCCACGACTTTGCCGGAATATTTACCTGCTAATTTGACGATCGAACTACCATTATTTCGTGAGGAGATCATCCCGGAGAAATAATCATGAACCGCCCCACCTAAGATACATCCTAAGACAATCCATAAGAACACAATTGGGCCGAATAATGCACCGCTGATCGCCCCAAAGATTGGACCCGTCCCAGCGATGTTTAAAAGCTCAATTAAAAACGCTTTCCATTTTGGAAGAGGTGCGATATCAACCCCATCCGGATTAGCCATCGCCGGCGTCTTTCTCTCGTCGATGACGAAAACTCTCTCTGTCACTCGACTATAGACGAGATATCCACCGATTAATAATGCTAAAGCAATGAAAAACGTGACCATAATTATAGCGATTCTAACATCTTCATCACAATCTTATTAGATTGTTCAGCGGCTAAATCCATGAAGTTTTCATAACTCTCATGAGCTTCACCATCCGCTTTATCGCTCAATGTTCTTAACAAGACGAAAGGCACTTCATAAGCGACGCAGATTTTACCAATCGCCGCCCCCTCCATCTCACAAGCATAAGCGTCGAAGTTATCGACGAGATATTTTACATAATCACTAGAAGCGATGAATTGATCGCCTGTCGCGATACAGCCTTTGAAGATATGGCTTGAATCCATGATTGATAATGCGGATTCATAGGCTAAATCCACTAAAGATTTATCGCATTCATAATGTTCGCCTGGTTCAAGTTTGCCAGGATCTCCACCACACCAAGTGAAACCCTCATCAGTTAAGCTACCATAGTCATGCTCAATAACACTCGTGCCGACGACTTGATCGAGGACTTTTTCTTCATCCCTAAGACCACCCGCCACACCGGTGAAGATGAGCTTAGAAATGCTCCAAGTGTTGAATAATGTGGTCGCTCCGGAACTGGCTCTGATTTTACCAATGCCAGAATGGGTGATCACAACTGGTTTATCTTTTAAGGTACCAACATAATATGTTGTGTCCGCTACTACTCTCTCTTCTTCAATTTCGGCTTGCTTTAATAATAAAGCAATCTCATTATCCATCGCCGAGATGATACCGATGTATTCTTTAGGTTTCTCGTTGTTGCAAGAGGAAAGTAAAAGAAGAGGGAGGCTTAACAAAACAGTTAATTTGCTCTTTTTCATCTCATTATCTCCTAGAAAACAAAGTCGGTCTTCACGACATTCTCACCGTATATTGTTTTGAAATCATTTTTCATGGAGATGACGTGATATTTCGCCGCTGTCCAATCGCTGTTGAGTTTTGCAATTCTCGCGTTAAACGCCGCGTCATCTTCCCCGTATTTCTTCGCGTGGTCTCTTTCGTCATCATCCGCGACGAGCATAAATGCTTCGCTTCGATATTGTTTATTGCTTAAGCAATAATTATGCATTGCAGAATCTCCCCCACTATTACCGAAAGATAACACTGGGACTTTACCGATTTCTTGAGTGATCTGTTTCACTTTATTGGTTTTTAAATTCTTGATTAAGAGGTTGTCAGTTCGGACGAGATATTCATCCACACCCATCGTATAATTCACCCCGGCTGTGTCACCTTGTTTATTGCTCTTGAGCTCGACATCCATACCAATCACTCGATTAGAAGGAATACCGATGGATTCAACCAAAGAACGGCAGATGAAGCGATCAGAACCAGAGACCACATAATAAGTGAAGTCATTAGCCTTTAAATATTCAAAGACTTCTAACATCGGTTTATAGAATGATTCGCCGTACGTCATGTTGCTGAAACCATTCGCGGGTTTAGAAGCATAGCTTTTCACATATTCATCAAATTCTTTGATGGTCATGCCGCTATAGGCTTTCGCCGCAGCAACTGCGTGTTTGATATCAAAACCATATTCTTCGTCATAATGAGGTAAGGCTTTGCCTGTTCTTACAAAATCCCTGATATCCTGGGCAGTTTCGACCACATAAGGATCTTTCTCTACATAAGTTGGATCATCTAATCCGCGATATTCAAGGATGTTATATTCAAAATAACTTGGATATAATTCACCGACGAATGTGCCGTCCATATCAAATGTCGCAATGCGGTCTTCCACAGGTATATAGTTTTTGGAATTCTTGTTTGTCACATCTTCAACATATTCCTTTAAAGCTGTTAAAGCTGAACAATCATTCCAACTAGCTAAATATGCTTTATTTGGTTTGTTACAACCAACTAGTGATAAGGTCACTAAAGCCACACTTGAAAATAAACCTAATTTCTTCATATTTTATTCTCCTCTACTACATCTAACATTATATGTTAAAGCGAATGTCACAGACATTACGCATGGAACGAATATGGAGCTGTACATCGCAACATATGTCGGCCAGTTCTCACTGACATCGCCTAAGAACTGAGTGTTCGCTTTAATCGCTGAATAAATGGAAAACACTAATGAGACTAGAACCATTAAAACCCCAATAACCTGTGTAAATCTCCTATCTTTTTGTCTTAATAAGAAGGCAAATGTCAACGCGAATAAGATTGTTAATAAAGCAATCTGGAATGTCTCGCGGTTAGGCAAAAGAACATTGACAAAAATCGCCACTAAAAATGGTAAGACTGATAATTGATAAATAACATCACCTTTCTTATACCCCACGATGCTATATTCAATAACTGCGAGAACCGCTAATGTGATAAAGGCATATGAAGTGATCATCCATCCGCCCAAATTATTTGAAATCACAAATACGAGAAGATAGATAGAAACCACTAAAAGAAAAATAATTAATAACATCTGAATGAAAAGCATAATTGCTTTTGGTTTCTTTAATCCGAATCTTTTTTCTGTATCCATATTTCTACCCCTATTTATAATAGAGATATTTTACACCATTTGGTAGCAAAACTATTTCTAGTTTCTTTTTCACAATAACTTTTGATATACAAATGAAATATCAAGGATAATAAATGAAAACGACATCCATAAGCGGAATGTCGTTTTTAAATTATTTTAATTTATTTAACTGCTTGCTTTAGGCTCAAAGCTCAAGTAATCTTTGTTCGCGTCGTTAATATTGAGATACACATTAACAGACACATTCTTGCTCACTGATTTAGTGTATTTTTGATTGGTTTTATTCTTCAAACTCGTCCCAGTATTATCAATGACGGAAACGCTATCACCACTGACTAGTTCAACATCAGGGATGAGGTATCTTCCCGTGCTAATCGGGATAGCCGCGTATTTCTGTTTAAAGTCTGAATAAGAATTTCCACCAATTGTACCGGTTAAACAATAATCTGGATTACTAGGAGTAGATGGGAAGGTAGATGAAGCGCTGACGTAGATGATACATGTCGCAGTTTTATTACCGTCTTCGGTTTTTGCGGTAATGGTTACCGTTCCTTTATTGCCATTTACATTACCAACAACTCTACCACCACTAGTAACTGTCGCGATGCTTGTGTCGCTTGAAGTCCAATACACTTTTTTGTTTGTCGCGTTAGCGGGAAGCACTGTCGCAGTAATCGTAAACTCATGTCTTGCCAATAGATATTTACCGGTATTGCTCAAAGAAATGCCTGTAACAGCGACATCACCGGAAATCGGCGTCGTTTCATCAGTTCGGGCAAGATAAATGTGCCCA
>JAFZVO010000007.1 GCA_017617775.1 Bacilli bacterium
AAATCATTTTTGAATTCGTTACCGAAGTCATCGAGGACTAACACATTACATGTGCAGTACAAATCCATGAGCTTTTGGAATCTCTCGTTGTTCTTATAAACAGCATCGGATAATTCTTTCACTCTTTTTGCAGTGTTAACAAAGCAGATTGGGCCTTTCTTACGGTTCGCTAAATCGACTGCGAATGTCGCGGCTAAATAGCTACGACCACTATTTTGCTCGCCACATAGATAAATCCAAGATGCAGATTCACCTTTAACGTAGTTAACATATTTCGCTAAAGCTTTCGCTCTTGGAGCGGATGAGTCTAATGTCTTAATCTTGCTCTCTAACCACTTATCTTCAAAATCTCTGATGCGGAATTCATGGAGGAATTCATTTCTCTTCACGAGTTCTTTGCATGGAACGAGTTGACGGTCTAAGATGCCATCAACATAAACAATCTTTGTCACTAAATATGGATTGTTCTTTTGGCACTTGCTCATGCCTGGGCATTTCTTACAGGCATTGATATCGCTGACAAAATCATAGATTTTATTGATATTTTTATCGATGAGTTCATCATCGACTTTTAAAGAAGCGATATATTTCTTCGCTGTCGGGCAATCTAAGAAGGCATCTTTCATCTTCTTGATCAATGCTTCGTTATTACCAAATCGTGTCATGGCTTTGAGACTTTCATCTTTCGCGTTCTTAGCGATTTCTTCATTAAGCTTTTCCATTATCGTCTCCTCCTTCTATATCAATATCATCGATTAATTGATTCCAATTAAGGTTTTCATCTTTTTCTTTATTATTTGGTTTTTCACTTGGTGTGAATGTTTCGTTATCTTTGTTTTGGTTATATCTTTCTTTACCTGAGGAAGATATCATCTTCAGATAATTCATCGCATCTAATGTTGAGGTGATGCCTTCTCTTGCGAGTGAGGCTGCCACCTTTTCACAATACGGTCTCGATAACACGTTGTTATTTGTCGTTAAAACGTAATCGATAATCGCATTTATCACTGAGTTATTGAGCCTGAACTTCTTCGAGATGCTGTCGATCAATCTTAAGTCCGGTGTCGCCGGGACACTTCCATTCTGTAAGACAGAGAGGAAGTCTTTTGGAGAGATGCTCTCCATCAGATTGATCTTGCTCGCTAATGCCCCAGACGAGGAGACAAATTTCGGTTTTGTGCTGACAGATTTTGAAGAGGATAAGTATGCGAAATTTGTCTCTTCCTGGAATGCTTTCGTAATATTTTCAAAATCCAAACGTTTACCTTTTTCGACATTCGGATTATAGAAACCATTGATGATGGAAGCCGCGGTGGCCTCATCGATGCCATAAAGGGTGGCTAATCTACCCAATTCTTTTAATTCTTTCTTTAAGAAGGCATTTTCCGTGATTTGACCGATTTGGGCTAATTCGTCAAATAACTTCTCATATGAAAACTTGGTATCGATCTTCGCTTGATTTCTTCCCACGGCTTTTGATGATTTGATCGCTTTAATAAAAGCCGGATCTTCATAATCAGGATGGAATACTTCTTGGAATGAAGCGGAGATATCGTCCCCAAGAGATCCTTTAGGAGGGATGCTGTAGAGGTTCTTCGCCCTCTGGGCTTCCTTCTCGCCGATGCATTTGATCAATAAACCATAGAGCAATGTGTCATTGAAGAAATCATTTGGTGTCTTTGGAGCGTATAACTCGTAATGGAAGAATCTTCCTTCATTAGTGGTCTCTAAATAGGTTTTTAAAAGACCCACTGCTTCTAAAGCTTTTCTCGCCTTGATGAATTCACCGACTGTGAACTGCGTCTTCACAAATAAAGACTCATGGGCAGAGGTTGGAATAATTCTTTGGTTGTTCGCCTCACTCCATAAGGTGAAATATAAAGACACCGCTTCATGACCGATCAGTGGTTGATAAAGATTGACCATCGTGTCGCGATCATATTCAGCGATGAGGGTGACAAGACGAACTGTAAATGTATCTGTATTGTGAATAAGTACCATCTTGCCCTCCTGAAAGTGTGAGACTATTATCCCATATAGTTAATTAACTATTCAAAAGGAAAAATAATGCACATATTATATATGCTACTTATCCACATAAAATATGGAAGTGATTTACATAGTAAATCCATATTCTTGTACACATAGTTATCCACATTGCATTTTGTGGAAAAGAGGGATATGTCAGAAATAGGGATTTTTAATTTTTTATAAACAAATAAAGATAACTTTGTTATCATTTTATTATTAGAGGTACTTTTTTATGGTAAAAAGAATTGCAGTTTTAACTAGTGGCGGCGACGCGCCAGGCATGAACGCAGCTTTGCGTAGTGTCATTCGCGCCGGTTTATATCATGGTAAAGAAATGTACGTGATCTATGATGGTTATCGTGGACTTCTCGAAGGCGATATCCAACAAGTCAACAAAGACTTCACTAGCGACATCATTAATCGTGGCGGTACAATCATTCGTTCCGCTCGTGTTCCTGAGATGAAAGAAGAAGCGACACAACAGAAATGTGCAGATATCTTAGCAGACTATGAAATCGATGCTTTAATCGGTATCGGTGGCGATGGTACTTATCGCGGTCTTGCCGCTCTCCATAGACACGGTGTCAAAGTTGTCGGTATTCCAGGCACCATTGATAACGATGTTGGATCCACGGAAGAAACCATCGGTTTCTCCACTGCTCTCAACACCATCTGTGAATGTGTTGATAAACTCAAAGATACCTCTGGTTCTCATCAACGTTGTTCTTTGATCGAAGTCATGGGTCGTGATTGCGGAGACCTCGCCATGTATGCAGCGTTAGCTGAAGGTGCCGAAGGCGTCATCTGTGTTGAACACCCACTTCACGAAGATAAATTATTCAGAAAATTACGTAAGATGAAAGCGATGAACAAGTCCCACGCGATCATCCTCGTCTCTGAAAACTTATATGACATTAAAGAATTAGCTAAGAAGATTGAAGAAGCGACTGGCTTTGATACTCGTACCGAAGTTCTCGGTAGATTACAAAGAGGTGGCTCTCCATCTGCCCACGACCGTATCCTCGCGGCTCGTTATGGTGCCTTAGCAGTCCAAACTCTCGTCGATGGCGGCGGCGGAGTGGTCACAGCTTCTGTCAACGGTGAATACATCACTGTCCCAATCGAAGAAGCCGTTGAGATGAAACACCGTCACAAACATGGATTAAGAGACTTAATCGACATGTTACAATAATCACAATTAATTTATATATAAATTACAATATAAATTATCTATAAGCCCGCTTTTGTATTGCGGAGGGAAGGAGAATTATATGAAAATACAAGAACATGATGGATCTATTCGTGAAATAGATAGATCAACCAAAGAAGCTTTTGATGTGCTCAATCACTCAACTGCTCACCTTTTAGCTCAGGCCGTTCAACAGCTCTATCCAGATGCCAAATTCGGTATCGGCCCATCAATCGATGAAGGTTTTTATTACGACATCGATTTCGTTTCTCCAATCACTGATGAGGATTTGAAAGTCATCGAGAAGAAGATGAAAGAACTCGCGAGCAAAGACTATAAGATTGAACGTAAATTATTAAATAAAGAAGAAGCTTTAGAGACTTTTAAAAACAATCCTTATAAGGTTGAATTAATCGAAGGAATTAATGAGGATATCACCACCTTCTCACAAGGTGATTTCATCGACTTATGTCGTGGACCTCATCTCCTCTCGACGAATTTAATTCGTCACTTCAAGCTTTTATCCCTCGCTGGTGCGTATTGGAGAGGTGATAGCAAGAACAAACAATTGACGAGAATCTATGGTACTTCGTGGTATTCCCATGAAGAATTAGAGAACTATCTCAAACTCTTAGAGGAAAGAAAAGCGAGAGACCACCGTATCTTAGGTAAACAGCTCGGTATTTATATGTATGATGAACTCGTCGGCAAGGGTTTACCAATGTGGTTACCAAATGGTTTTATCGTCCGTAGACTCTTAAGCGACTATATCATGGATAAAGAGATCGCCTTAGGTTATCAACATGTCTTAACTCCATGTTTAGGTAATGTTGAATTATATAAGACTTCTGGTCACTGGGCTCATTATCAAAAAGATATGTTCCCAAAGATGGATGTCGATAATGAATC